>JYHA01000045.1 GCA_000970895.1 Candidatus Arcanibacter lacustris | reverse complement strand
GTTGAATTGTATGTAAGGGGCTTTTACCATGAAATGTTTCTGTTAGAGAAAATCCTTTCTGTGCTAACATGCGAATTAACTCTACCTTTTGATCAATAGAAAAATTACTTAAAGATCCACCTCCACATAAATTCTTACATAATATCTCCATTGGACCTACGCCATTACTTGAGTGGTCATTATTAATAAATTGCTTTATATCAAAAACGTCATAATTACACTTAAAACTATTTTCTTGCATAGCGCTTACTGTCTGCGTCATTATCTGTGAAAAGTGTGCATATGAAACTCTTCCTTTATAATTGCAAAGTGCATGAAGCATAGTATAATTATGATCTCTTTTTCCTTGATTTGCNGGGGGGGCATAAGTTTTCAATAAATCTGCGACTTCAATTTTTGGCTCATTTGTAATCTTTAGGACTAACTTATTAATAGCTTTATTTTCATCAACAAAAAAATTGTTTGCACTTGCTTCTTGAGTACCTTTATCAATAACCACATTTTGTGGCATTACATCGCTTGATGAACTAACTTCTTCATTGACCCGCTCTATTTGTTGTAGCTGCTGGAAAGCTTTGCTCTTGCTTAACGCTACCAAAAGCCCGTCACCATTTTTCAATATCTCTGCCTTTCTTTGTTTTTGATTGCTTTCTATCTGATCAGCAATATTCAATGATGCCTTTGTGGTATCGTTCCTCGAGGAAATCTTCTCCTGTAATTCACTCATAAGATCCTTATTATTTTCATTATTCTTTTTTGGCATGGTTACAACCCCCTCAACAGTTAATTATATTATTTTTTATATATGTAATTATAGTTTAAGTACATTAACCAAAGGTTAATGCTATTTGCCAAGCAAAGCTTCATTTGAAATATATAAAGAGTTTAATTTTAGATTAATGTCTCTTGCATTAATCTCGTCTTTTAAGGAATTTTTAGTTCTTTTAACGCTTGGAATGATAACGTTTTTTATAAAATCAGCTCCTGACAGAATGGTAGTATTTTGGCTTGTATTTTCCTTAGAATTAGGAAATTCAGAAGGAGACGGTGATTGTATAGCAGCAGAAATAGTGGTGGGAGATGGCGGAGGAGAAAAAGAA
>JYHA01000044.1 GCA_000970895.1 Candidatus Arcanibacter lacustris | reverse complement strand
GGCTTTGTTCGGTAGGGGGGTTGAATTTTATTTAAAAATAATATAGATTTAACGAACTATTAAAATTAATTAAGAATTCATTATGCCCTACAAAGAAAAGTTAAAAAATCCAAGTAAAAATCCAAGAAGCAAGACAAAATACAAAGTAGCTAATAATTCTGAATATAATAAAGCTTTAAAAAAGAGAGGGAAGCTAAGTCTTTATTTTCCTAGTGGCGACCTTAAATCTCAGTTTATTAATGAGGAATCATATAGGAGGGGAGTCTCTGGCAGAGAAGATTATTATAGCAAGAGTTATATCATGCTGATTTATACTTTTTACCGCTTATTAAAATTCCCGATGCGCCAAATTACTGGTTATTTCGAAGATTTATGGCAAGGTAAGGATCTTGATATAACAGTTCCAAGCTTTGGTCATTTAAGTGATTTATTTGCTAGTCTTGAACTAGAAGTTAAGCATTACTGTCATAAAGTCGTAAGAAAACTAGAAGAAGGAGAAGATGTTTCATTAATTTTAGACAGCACTGGTATGAATTTTGATAATGCTAGTGGTTGGTACGAAGAAAAATACAATAAACCCTGTAAAAACAGGCCTTGGCGCAAATTACATATTTCAATTGATGAGAACATGGAGATGTATGCTTCAGAACTAACAGATAATCAAACTAGTGATATTAGCGTGATGGAAACGCTTATTACTCCTAAAAAATTTAAATGTAGGAGAAGTGATTGCTGACGGGGGATATTATAGCATTGATGGAGTAGAAGCCCTTAGCAAAAATGGCATAACACCAGTGATTCCACCACCTTCACATGCTACTGT
>JYHA01000043.1 GCA_000970895.1 Candidatus Arcanibacter lacustris | reverse complement strand
ATGACCAATGGCAATGTTGATGCATATATGATGTCTATGCCTCCTGAAGTCAAATGGCCTTAATTTTCAGCTATTTTATTTAATCACCATGCTACCCCACACTTTTTATATGATATCTCGAGGGCCGTCATCTCAAAACTTGTGTTGCGTAAAAAAGTGTGGGGTAGCATGATTAATCACAAACTGAAATTCTCACCCAAATAAACCTTACGCACTTTTTGATTTTTCACAATATCTTCAGAAGTTCCTTCCATCAGCACTTTTCCATCATGGATAATATATGCTCTATCTACTATGTCTAAAGTTTCACGAACATTATGATCAGTGATCAGCACACCAATATTGCGGTCTTTTAAATGCAATACTAGATTTTTAATGTCAGTTACTGCTATTGGGTCAATTCCAGCTAGAGGCTCATCTAACAAGATAAAATCAGGCTTTGCAGCAAGAGATCTGGCAATCTCCACCCTCCTTCTTTCTCCTCCTGAAAGGGCAACAGAAGGAGTATAGCGCAAATGGGTAATAGAAAATTCAGCTAGCAATTCTTCTAGCATAATCTGTCTTTTTT
>JYHA01000042.1 GCA_000970895.1 Candidatus Arcanibacter lacustris | reverse complement strand
ATTCGAGTTTAAGATTCCATGGTAGGAGTTCTGAGAGTTTTTGTGAGTTGTGATCTTGGATTCGTTCCAGAACATTTTTCAAATATTGCCATGGGTTAATATTGTTGAGTTTGGCGGTTTCAATTAAGGAATATATTGCAGCAGCTGTTTCACCACCCACGTCCGATCCTGCAAAGAGCCAGTTTTTTCTACCCAAAGCAATAGATCTTAGAGCCCGTTCGCTTGCATTATTATCCACTTTAATTTTACCATCGGTTAAATACCTACATAATGCCACTTCATTTTTAAGGGCATAGTTGATCGCTAGAGCAGTAGCGCTTTTCTTAGGTAAGCTAGTATAAAATTTCTTCCAACCAGTGAATAATGCATCTACCAAAGGTTTTGCTCTAGTATCTCTGGCTAATTGCCTAGCATCTGGACCCAAACCCTTTATTTCCTCTTCGATTTTATAAATCTCACTAATTTGATCAAGAGTAGCAAAGGCAATATTTGCATTATCGCTATTTACTGTGATTTCGTAGAATTTACGTCTGGTATGAGCCCAACATGCGGATTCAAGAACTTTTGCCTCATCATTTTCATCTAATTTATATATTTGATCATAACCACCATAAGGGGGAGTGTGAAGGTACGTGCCTTTGGCCGCCACATAATTAATATTTTAATAC
>JYHA01000041.1 GCA_000970895.1 Candidatus Arcanibacter lacustris | reverse complement strand
AGGGGGAGTGTGAAGGTACGTGCCTTTGGCCGCCACATAATTAATATTTTAATACCTAAATATCAAAATATATCAAGCAATAGAGATAAATTTAAGCTAACATTCGCTGTAAATTACATTTTATAAGTTCCACTTTACAATAAGATATAGTTTGTCGTATAATTATGCTGGTATAATGGAGTTTATAACGTGTCTTTAGAGCTTGATCAGTATTTTATAAGTACCGACATCAGGTGTTCTAGGAACTGAAATTAAGATATTAATTATTATGAATAAAACAGAAGAACTATTTTTATTAGATACTGAAGAATTAATTTTAGTACAACAAAAGCATGGCGATGAGAATAAGATGATTTTTGCTATCATGTTAAAGTTTTTTCAAACAGAAGGATATCATCCATCAGATAAGGATGTTATTGATCCGATGTTAGTAGATAGTTTATCCAGTCAATTGGGTGTATCTTTTTCAGATGATTATGATTTTAATTGGAATAATAGGACTATAGAACGTTTTCGCAGTGATATTAGAGATTTTCTTGGGTTTAAGAAAGCTAGTAATGTTCATGTAGAAAAACTTATAGCCTATCTTATGGAGCAGGCTGCACCAAAGTGTCTTACTGATGAACAAGAGAAAGAATATGCATATAAATTTTTTAAAGAACAAAAATTAGAACCATTTTTAAAAAAGAAAGTAGATAGGTATATAACAACAAGTAGAGCACGCTTTGAACATAAGTTTTTTAGTAGCATTGTTTCATCATTATCCAAAGAAACTAAAGATATAATTGATAAATTACTAGGGGGAGATGAGATAGAGCCAGAGCAATCAGATAAAAAATCATCTGATCAAAAAGAAATAAAACAAATTCATCTATGGCAATTAAAGAAGGATATAGCAGGAGCAAAGCTTAAATTAGTGGAAGATGAGCTGGTAAAAGCAAATTTTCTACAAAATATTTCTCTACCAAAAGAGCTATTAGCAGGCTTTGATAGAAAGTTATTACTAAAATATTATCATCGTGTAATGGCATTACTTCCAAGTCATATCAAAGAATATAATTCTGATGCTAAGTACGGTATGATGGCGGTATTTATCTATATTAGATCTCAAGGAATAACTGATAATTTAGCTGATGTAGTAATGCAGTTGATTCATAAAATGAGAACATCTTCAGAATCTTTTGTAAATAAGCATATTATAAAAAACGTTAAATGTGTTGATGGTAAGTTTGATGTTTTATATTCTTTAGCTTCAATAAATGCAAGTAAACCTAGGGGCATTATTGAAAAACAGGTTTATCCTACAGTACCCAAACAAAAACTAGAAGATATAGTCAAAGAGCTTGATTCTAAAAAAGGCAAATGGTACCAAACTCAGGTACAAATCA
>JYHA01000040.1 GCA_000970895.1 Candidatus Arcanibacter lacustris | reverse complement strand
CCACAGAGGTATTTAGACAAAATCATACTGTTGCTTTCGCTGCTTGAATTGGCCAAACTATAAAAGAAATGAACTTCTATACATTAATTAGTTTACTTGACAATTTGTCTTTTATATTATAAAAAAATGAAAAATCAATTGTTAATGAGTTGATATTAAGGTTAAAAAGTTAGGGATATTTTTAGTGACCATAGAAAGCTGTAGAATTATCGATATACCAACAGTTGTTGATGAAAAAGGTGAATTATGCTTTTTTGAGAGTAATAATGAATTACCGTTTGATATAAAAAGAATATATTATTTACATGGATTGAGTAAGGATGTTAGGAGGGGTTTTCATGCTCACAAACAACTAAATCAAATAATGGTTGCTATCTCTGGAGAGTTCAAAATACTACTAGATGATGGAAAAAATAAGTCAGTTTTTAATTTATCGTCTCCTAAACAAGGCTTGTATATAAGAAATATGATATGGAGAGAATTATTTGATTTTTCTGATAACGCCGTGGTGTTAGTAATTGCTAATCAAATATACAAAGAAAAAGATTATATTAGAAACTACGAAGAATTTATAAGAATTAGTAAGTGAAATTTAAATGAAAGATATAAAATTTTTAGACATAGGATATTTGTACCAAAAACATAAAAAAGAGTTAGATGATTCTTATTTTAAGGTAATGAATTCTGGATTTTATATTCGTGGTCCTGAGTTGTCAGCATTTGAAAAAGAATTCGCTAAGTATTCGGGAGGTTCTTATTGTGTTGGAGTTGGTAATGGACTTGATGCTATTGTTCTTTCCCTAAGAGCTTTAGGTGTAAAAGAAGGGGATGAAGTAATAGTTCCTTCTTTTACTTTTATAGCAACTTGGTTTGCAGTTTCAAATATTGGGGCTATACCAATAGCAGTAGATGTAGATATAAATAGCTATAATATTGACGTTACAAAAATTGAAAAGAAGATAACTTCAAAAACTAAGGCTATCCTTGCAGTGTATTTATATGGATTACCTGCTTATATAGATTCTATAAATGCAATTGCAAAAAAACATAATATATATTTTGTTGCAGATGCTGCTCAAGCTCATGGTAGTCAATATAAAAATAACAAAATAGGTGGTTTAGCTGACATTACTTGTTTTAGCTTTTACCCAGGTAAAAATCTTGGGGCTATTGGAGATGGAGGGGCTATAGTTACTAATAACAAAGATTTAGCAGATAAAGTTAGAACTATTGGAAATTATGGCTCTTCAAAAAAATACTATCATGATGAAATGGGAGTAAATTCTAGATTAGATGAATTGCAAGCTGGTTTTCTGAGAGTAAAATTAAAATATCTTGATCAGTGGAATAAAAAAAGAAATGAGCAAGCTAAAATATATAAAGATTTACTTAATACTTCTAAGATAGCTGTACAAATTATTCCAGATGATTATGTTTCAGCATATCACTTATTTGTTGTTTCTTCTGATGAAAGAGATGAGCTGCAAGAATATTTGTTTGAAAATAAAATAGAAACTATAACACATTATCCAATATCTATAAATAAATCAGATGCTTATATAAATAATAAAAACATTGATATAAATGAGTTTATTAATGCAGAAAAAGCTGCTAAAAAACTGCTCAGCTTGCCTTTGGGTCCTCATTTGGAAGAATCTGATATCTCATATGTAGCTAATGTGATAAACAGTTATTAGTTGTTAAATAACAAGTAAATTCAAGAAATACATATGTATTTCTTGAATATTTAATCAATATATAAAATATTTGATTATTTTAAATTCACATAGTAATAGTTCTGTAATTTAAGAATTTTTATCAACCTGATATTATAAAAAGGGTTATTGTTAAGATGGATGATGAATCAGTTAAGAATTTTTCTGAATTACAGTTGAGCTACGAAAAATTTCGTGATTTGGCACGTAATAAAAGTCTTAGTAGGTTTGAAAAAATAGGATTTCCCAATTCCTATCGAGAAAGATATGAACAATATATCTTTGAGGATATATGTTCAAAAGTAACAAATTTAGATGAAAAAAATAAATCAGTATTGGATATTGGTCCTGGTTGTAGTGATTTGCCAAAAAAAATAATAGAGATTTGTAGGCAAAATCATCATAATTTAGTATTTTGTGATTCAGAAGAAATGCTTGAATTTCATAAAGAAGAACCATTTTTACATAAAGCTTCTGGAATGTTTCCAAAAAATATCAATGATATTAAAAATATTGAACAAAAATATGACGTTATAATATGTTATAGTGTTTTTCATTATATTTTTGTTGATACTAATGTTTGGGATTTTATTGATCAATCTTTGTCATTATTAAATACTGGAGGGCAGTTTTTAATAGGAGATATCCCTAATAATTCTAAAAGAAAAAGATTTTTTTCAAGCGAAAGTGGTGTGAAATACCATCAAGATTTTACCAATTCTAAAGAAATTCCAGAGGTTAATTTTAATACCATAGAATATAATAAAATAGATGACGCAGTTATTAACTCTATTATTTTAAGAGCTCAATCTTCTGGATTTGATGCTTATCTAATTCCACAAAACCAAAAATTACCAATGAGTAACAGAAGAGATGATATTTTGATTACTAGGCCCTGATATGAAAAAAAATAGAAAATTGGTTATTGTCGGTGACAGTGATTTAGCACAAATTGCTTACGAGTATTTTACTTATGATTCTTCTTATCAAGTATGTGCTTTTGCAGTGGAAAAAGAATTTAAAAAACGTGATAAATTATTTGAGCTACCAGTAGTTCAATTTGAAGAGGTAGAGCAGTATTTTGATATAAATACTCACGAAGCCTTTGTTGCAATAACATATCCAAATCTCAACAGGTTGAGAACAAGGCTTTATCTTGCTGCAAAAGCTAAGGGATATAAAATTGCACGATATATCAGTTCAAAATCATTTTGTTGGCATAATGTAATATTAGGTGAAAACGTTTTTATTTTTGAAGATAACACTTTACAACCTTTTACTAAGATAGGTAATAACGTAATCTTGTGGAGTGGTAATCATATAGGACATCATTCAGAAATAAAAGATAATTGTTTTATTTCATCTCATGTAGTAATTTCTGGTCATTGCGTTATTGATGAAAATTGTTTTATAGGGGTAAATAGTACAATTAGTAATGGCATTACAATCGCTAAAGATAATTTTATTAATTTAGGTGCGGTGGTGCTGAAGTCTACTGAAGAAAATGCTTTTTATGAAGGTAATCCAGCTATGAAAAGATCTATCTCCTCGAAAAAGCTTTTTAAAGTAAGTGATGATAATTAAAATAAATTAGGACAAGGATAGTTTTGGTGTTTTATAAGAGATGTTTATAAATTGATAATAGAGCGATATAATAAGGACAAAAAAGACCTTTGGGATGATTTTATAGTCAATGCTAAAAACGGGATATTTATGTTTAAGCGAGATTATATTGACTATCATGCAGATAGATTCCTAGATCATTCTTTAATGATTTTTGAGGAAGAAAAACTTATATCATTGATTCCAGCAAATACTATAGATGGTATTTTTTATACTCATCAGGGATTAACATTTGGTGGATTTGTTATTGATAATAAGATGAAGTCTGATCAAATGTTAGAAGTTTTTTCTTGTGTAAAAAAATATTTGCTACAAAATAATTTCAACAAACTAGTTTATAAAGCATTGCCCCATATTTACCATAAATATCCTTCGGAAGAAGACCTTTATGCATTATTTGTCAATAATGCTTTGTTGTGCAGAGTTGATATCACTACTACCATAAAGCTTGGTAACAAAATTCCATTTTCTGAACTTAGAAAGCGAGGCGCAAAAAAAGCAATAAAAAATGGAATTAAAATTGGTATCAATGATGATTATATTAGCTATATGCGCTTGCTAACTTGTATTTTACAAGAAAAATATAAAAAGAACCCAGTTCACTCTTGTGAAGAAATTTTGCTTCTAGCTTCTTCTTTTCCTGAAAATATAAAGCTGTTTACAGCCGAAAAAGATGGAAAAATTTTAGCGGGAACTATTGTTTTTGAGTATGATTCTATCGTACATTGTCAATATATAGCTTCGTCTAATGAAGGAAAGGATTTAGGGGCTTTAGATGCAATTTTTTCTTACTTAATTAATGATTTTTATAGCAATAAACAATATTTTGACTTTGGTATATCTACAGAAAATAATGGCCTTTATCTAAACTCAAGTCTTATAAGCCAAAAAGAGGGTTTTGGTGGTAGGACAATAGCTCATTATTTTTTTGAGTTGCAGTTATAGAGTTGTCAATGCCGCCAAAAATTAGTGTTATTGTTCCTGCTTACAATCATGCGCCCTATATAGCTCAAATGATAGAATCTATTATTGAGCAAACTTTTTTAGACATAGAATTACTGATATTAGACGATGCTTCTCAAGACGATACAGAGGAGATAGTAAAAGGTTTTGCAGATGTTTGTAAAAAGCGATTTACGAAATTTTATTTTTATAAAAAAGAACAAAATTTAGGTTTGGTAGATAGTATCAAGAAATTAGTAGCAATGTCAGAAGGAGAGTTCATTTTTTCGTCAGCTTCGGATGATATTTTAAAACCTCAAACTATAGAGACACTATATGACTTTATCAAAGATAAAAGTGACTATGGTTTGGTGGTTGGTAATAATGAAATAATAAATGAAAAAGGTAACAAGATATACTGGGATAAAAAGAAAAAAAATGTGATTGATAAAAAACTAGCTTATTATAAAACTTTTGGAGATTTTCTAAAAGAAAAGAGAGCAGATGTTGATTTTTTTTCTAATGATTTTGGATCTTATGCAAGTTTATTAAAAGGCAATTATATACCTAACGGTTATTTACGTAGAGCTTCAGCCTTAAAAGAAAACATAAAAAATTTAGAAAATGATATTATGGAAGATTGGCATCTGATGCTACAATGTTCTAAAGAATATAAATTTAAATATATAGATAAAATTCTTTATTCCTATAGATTGCACTCAACAAATACTATAAAAAACACTTCTAAAATGATTGTATTATCTAATAATACGCTAAAGAAAGAGATGCGTCATTGCCTGATTAATAAGTTATTTATTTTATATATTATTAGTAGATTAAGATATTATTTTATATCTGTGAAGTCCGATATAATTCAGTTTATGAAAAATAGAATAAGGAAAGTATTATGAGATTCAGAATAAAATTGTTATTAGTTAGATTATGCAAGTTAATTCTACTAATCCCATCTCTAGTTATTATCACATTTTATGTGATAATAACTAGAGATTCTAACGCCTTTAAAATGAATAGATTTAATTATACAATATTTGTAATGTCAAGAATCATCTTCTATATGATTTTGAGAAAAAGGTTAGTCGTTCCTTCATATAAGACACCTGGACCTCTGACCGATGAATCTTCGGTTCCTTGGTATAATAAAAGATATTGTGAAAATAAAATTATAGAATTTAGTTTTTTATTTTATACTGGATGTATGTTAAAGAATTCAGGGTTTTTTAAGTTATCTTATGCTTATTTTTTATTCTTGGAAAAATTTAAGTCATTGAAATATTTTGCTTATTTAGGATTGGCAGACTTAAATCATTTAAGTTACTTATGGAGTAAGCAATATAAATCTTACTACGGGGATATTCATAAAATAACAGAAATTCAAGAATTTCTTGATCGAGAATATGTTGTAAGCTATGGAGCTAGATCAGAGGTGGTTTATAAAAAAGCTTTAGAATATTATCTTAAAGCTCTAGATATCAAAAAGTCAGATGTTTACGCTTCCGAGAGATTATGTCAATTACATGTTGATAATCGAGAAATAGATAAAGCATTAAATATTATGAAAAATCTAATTCTTGATATAAATATGTTGAATAAAAAAAATGAATTGCAGTTCATCTTGCCAAAATATGAAGATCTAATGAAAAAACAAAATATGTATCTATATACATTGGAAAATGATATACGTGAATTAATTTCCCATCAAGATATTCCGTGCAGATATATTGAAGATTCTCATGTTGAAACTTATAAAAAATCAATTGAAAGCTGTAATATATCACAGTATTTTCAAAAAAATTTTTATGAAACAAGTTTTTCCTATAATCAAAACCAACTTTTTTGGTATAGATTAACAAATGTCGAAACTACAGGAAATGGTTTAATATCTATTGATAGACAATATTTTATAGAAGAAACCACTAATACAAATTACGAACATATTAAGTTGTTTTCCCCAGAAATCAATATCATTAATGATCGCTATGTTTTTTGCAATGTTTCTGATTTAAATAGATCTAAGTTGTTTTATACAACGGTAGTTCTACCAGTTTGTGTAACTGATAACTTTTATCACTTTGTATTAGAATATCTTCCAACAATTTTACACTTTAAAAAAGTCATTGAAGATACAGGAGCAAAATTATTAATTAGAGACTTGAAATCTTGGCATAAAGATTTGTTGCTTTTCTTTGGTATTAATATTGATGCTGTAAAAACTATAAAAAGTTTTAAAGAATACATCTTTAAAGATGCTTTGATATTAAGTAATCTTTCAAAGATGTGTGTGCCAACTAAACGTGCAATTAACTTACTAAGAGATATTGTAATTAAAAGTCCATTATACAATAAAAATATTATTCCTGGGCTAAGAATATTTCTAATCAGAAATAATTCTTTTGATAGAAATATTATAAATATTGCTAATGTTGAAAAAGTATTGCAAAAAAATAAATTTATTTTTATAGATCCAGAAGGTCTTTCTATTGAAAATGTGGTAGATCTTTTTTCTAAAGCCGAAATTATTTGTGCCCAAGGTGGAGCGGCTTTGACTAATATTATTTTTTCTAATGTTCTTACAAAAATTATTCAAATTAGTTCTCCAGAACAATATGGATGTACTTTCAACATTATTTCTTCTGTTTTAAACCAAGAACAATATGTATTTCAAGCTGTGGGGCAAATAAGACCTAATATGTATAATATATGGAGTAATTCTAATATATATGTACCAATAGATGAGTTTAACGAATTTATTGAGCTTATTATTAACAAAAAATAGCTTTCGGAAACATTCAAGCTCGAAGTGCAACAGTATTAAAATTTTCTTGAGCAATCATTTCAGGCGGTGTTTTGAAATTGAATCGCTTTCTTGGTACGCCCCGTGGTAAGCGTCTAGCAAACCCGCTTATTATTATAAATTATTCGAGTTTAAGATTCCA
>JYHA01000039.1 GCA_000970895.1 Candidatus Arcanibacter lacustris | reverse complement strand
AAAATTATGCATTATCAAGATCGTGATTTGCTAAATGCTTTTTATTTTGCTATGCAAAATAAAAAAATAAGAAAATTATATGCTATAAATCCTAGTATATACAAAGAAAATGAAGTAAAAAATAATATCATCAAGTTTGACGATGATAGCCCTCCATATTGTTGGGAGGGTTCTGTCGCGTTTGTTGAAAGTAAATGAATTATCTGATATCTTGTGTTAAAC
>JYHA01000038.1 GCA_000970895.1 Candidatus Arcanibacter lacustris | reverse complement strand
AAAAATATGCATTATCAAGATCGTGATTTGCTAAATGCTTTTTATTTTGCTATGCAAAATAAAAAAATAAGAAAATTATATGCTATAAATCCTAGTATATACAAAGAAAATGAAGTAAAAAATAATATCATCAAGTTTGACGATGATAGCCCTCCATATTGTTGGGAGGGTTCTGTCGCGTTTGTTGAAAGTAAATGAATTATCTGATATCTTGTGTTAAAC
>JYHA01000037.1 GCA_000970895.1 Candidatus Arcanibacter lacustris | reverse complement strand
GAATTTTTATATTGACCAATAAGTTCTTTCTTTTTTGTATCTACTGAAATTACTGGATTATTTTCAGATTGTATTTCCTGGACTTTGGTATTAATAAATTCAAATTGTGCGTTGCGATCAGGATGATTGGATCCCTCAAGAGTCTTACGATTGCCTTGTAAACTATACCCTAGCTTCTCTAATAATAGGCCAGTTGTTTCATGACTTATTTTATGGCCTAAGGAGACTAGTTCGCTAGCTAAATTTCTTAAACTTCTGCAGGTCCATAACAATGGAGATTCTGGGTCTCCACGCGTAGTTGGTTCAACAAGCTTTCTTAAGTCATCTAGTATTTCTGGAGATGTTTGGAGTATATTTTTTCTACCACCACCAGACTTTCTGGTTTTTCCTATAGGTACATCTACAATTTCTTCTGATCTATTTTCTAATTCTTTGATTCCAGCATGAATTGTTATTCTTGCCAAACCAGTTGCTTGTGCAATTTTAGTCACGCCTCCACGACCTAAAACTTTTGCTTCAGATGCGGCAAATAATCGCTTTAGCCTCTCGTCTAAAGCCCACGATATCATTTCAAATCTTTGTTTGGCAAATACTATATCTTTTAATACATAACAATATGGCATATTTTATATCATTTTGTAAGAGTTATTTTTTGACGACTCCT
>JYHA01000036.1 GCA_000970895.1 Candidatus Arcanibacter lacustris | reverse complement strand
ATTAGAAGGAGATGTTGATATCTCTAAGGCCCTTGAAGAAGGTGGATTAATCAAGCAATTAACTAAAGCAGTAATAGAAAGAGCATTATCAGAGGAGATGAATAATCATTTAGGCTACGATCGTTATAGTCGTTCTGATTTAAATAATGCTAGAAATGGCCACTATAACAAGAATTTAATTACTGACAATGGGGTAATTGAACTAAATGTGCCAAGGGATAGGAATGGTGATTTTGAGCCTGCCATAGTGCCTAAAAAACAAAATAGGATTGCAGGTTTAGATAAAAAAATATTATCATTATATGCTAAAGGTATGAGTCTTTCTGATATCAAGCAGCAAATCTATGAGCTTTATGAAGCTGAAATCAGCGAATCATTGATCAGCAAGATTACTGATGGGGTGATGGATGAAGTAAAAGCTTGGCAAAACAGACCCTTAGAATCTGTTTATCCTATAGTTTATTTTGACTGTTTAGTAGTCAAAGTTCGTCATGACAAACGCATTATTAATAAGGCTGTATATGTGGCTTTAGGTATTGATTTATGTGGTAAGAAAGATATTTTAGGCTTATGGATTAGTGAGAATGAAGGTGCTAAGTTTTGGCTTGGTAATTTAACAGAAATGAAGAATCGAGGTATGCAGGATATGTTGATCGCCTGTACCGATAATTTAACTGGTATGTCTGAAGCAATATCAGCCGTTTATCCAAAATGTGAGCATCAATTATGCATAGTTCATCAAATTAGAAACAGCTTGAAATATGTATCTTATAAAGATAGAAAAGAATTAGTGGCTGATTTAAAGCCTATTTATACTACAGCCACTGAAGATGCGGCTCTATTGGCTCTAGAAGCTTTTGCATTAAAATGGGATAAAAGATACCCTCAGATTTCAAAATCCTGGTATCATAATTGGGCGAATTTAGTAATTTTTATGCAGTATCCATCCAGTATTAAGAAGATCATTTACACCACAAATTCCATAGAATCTCTCAATAGTCAACTTAGGAAAGTCACCAATAATAAACGTGTTTTTCCGAATGATGATGCTGTGTTTAAATCATTGTACTTGACAATAGATTACATTACTGCAAAATGGAATATGCCAATCCAAAATTGGAACGAAGCTATGGCTCATTTTTTGATAAAATTTGAGGGTAGAATTTAAGTGTTATGAGAGAATTTACACAATCAAATCAAAAGACCC
>JYHA01000035.1 GCA_000970895.1 Candidatus Arcanibacter lacustris | reverse complement strand
CCCACAGAGGTATTTAGACAAAATCATACTGTTGCTTTCGCTGCTTGAATTGGCCGGATATAAAAATTCTCATGATCAATCTATGAAAAAAATAAATAAAATTATAGGTGATAGTTTACCTTTGCATTTGGGTTTGTCGGCTTCTTCTCCTGGTGTTGATTTAAGAGATTTGTCTCATGTTTCTCCTTCCTCTACGCCAAAATCTAATAAAAACAATCAGATAAATAGATAAATTGTCGGTTTAATTTATTTTGTGAATTAACCTTTTGTTAATACAATTATGTTCCAATCATGATGGCGAAATAGTTAATTAAAAATAATGATTTTGCAAAAAGATTGTAATTAATATATTTACATTTGTGGTTTTTTGTGGTAATTTCCCATTATCAACTATAGATAACGGGGAAAAAAGTGAAAACAACATATAATCATAATCTAGACAACTATAATCTCGGTAAAAAAAGAGGTTTTGCAGACTTTGGTGATGGAGATTTAAATCAAGAAAATATAGAAAGAGAAGAATTGTACTATACTAAAAAACATATCTCTTCTGAAGATAAAAAAGAAGGAAACTCTCCTGATGGTTATACTAGCGTAGAGTTAATAGATGATTCTGGTGCAACGCCTATTTCGGATGCTGATAGACAATCTTCTGTAGCCACGGTTGAAAATGATAGCCAGTCATCAGAAGTAGATCATTTCATTCCAATGCCGGGCGCTAATTTACAAGCCCATCATACTGAAGATTATGGTTTTTATGATGAAGAAGAAGATGAGTTGATTGGTATTTTTGGTGGATTAAATGTAGAAAATTTAGAAAATTTAGAAAATAACAGAGGTTTTGCCGCTATTAACATGCAGAATGCTACTGACGAAGATTATTCTGCTAGAATTATGGGGGCTAGCTGCATCCCATTTGCTGTTGGTCATCATTCCATATAGTAAATTATAGATGTTTATTGTAAGTCATGATATTGACTATAATATAGCCAATATATGATGCTAGTAAACATAGTATAACTGACATTGTAATATTACTTGCGGCCTTCAAATATTCAGCCTTTTGCAATAGCTTAAGTGTATCTAGGCTGAATGATGAGAATGTAGTATAGCCACCACAGATTCCTACCATCATGAATTTTTGCATATTGTCTGATATTGAGCACTTACCTGCAAATATTAAACCAGCAAGACATCCTATAATAAAAGAACCTAGTATATTGACAATCAAGGTGCCATATGGAAAATTATTACCAAAGTAGTTACTTGCATTAATCATGCACCAGTAACGCATCATTCCACCTAAAGCACTACCTATTGCTATATATAAATATTCTATTGTCATGTTTAAAAGACTATCATATTGATTTGCAATCTACAACAAGATGATTATCTGGGCTCTACTTCATAATTAATGATTTGTTAATTTATTTACCATACAATTATAGTTTATAGCTCGACAGAGATTAATTTTAAATGATGGTGGAATGACATGACAAAAGAAAATGATAAAAATGTAAAGCTTGAAATAAATCAGCAAAAATCAGTATCTTTGCCCGTAAGAGACGGGGTGATGGGTCCATCAGTAATTGATGTTAGTGCTCTATATAAAGAAACAGGCATGTTTACTTATGATCCGGGTTTTATGTCAACAGCATCTTGTTCTTCTAAAATAACTTATATTGATGGAGATGCGGGGATTTTAATGCATCGTGGTTATCCTATTGAAGAATTAGCAGAACATAGTGACTTCATGGAAGTTGCTTATTTATTATTAAATGGCGAATTGCCAAATCAACCTGACAAAGATAAATTCATCAGCGAAATCAAACATCACACTTTGGTCAATGAACAATTACAATTTATGTTCAGAAGCTTCCAAAGACGTTCTCACCCAATGGCAGTTATGGTTGGTGCGGTTGCTTCATTATCAGCTTTCTATCATGATAGTTTAGATATTAATGATGAAAAACAACGTGAAATTGCAGCGCTAAGAATGATTGCAAAAATTCCAACTCTTGGTGCTATGGCTTATAAATATTCAATAGGTCAACCTTTTGTCTATCCACAAAATAAACTAGATTATTCTAGTAATTTCTTAAACATGATGTTTGCAGTACCAAGCGAAGAATATCAGGTAAATCCTATTTTAGCCAAAGCAATAGACAGAATTTTCATTCTTCATGCAGATCATGAACAAAATGCATCAACTTCAACAGTGAGACTGGCGGGGTCATCTGGTGCTAATCCTTTTGCTTGTATTGGTGCTGGTATTGCATCTTTATGGGGTCCTGCTCATGGTGGGGCTAATGAAGCAGTGATCAATATGCTTAATGAAATAGGATCAGTTGCAAATATTCCTAAATATATAGAAAAAGCTAAAGATAAAAATGATTCATTTAGATTGATGGGCTTTGGTCATAGAGTTTATAAAAACTACGATCCAAGAGCGGCGGTATTAAAGAAATCATGCCATGAGGTATTAAAAGAATTAAATATGCTAAATGATCCAATCCTAGAAATAGCATTGGAGTTAGAAAGAATCGCACTTCATGATGAATATTTCATTTCGAAAAAACTCTATCCTAATGTTGATTTCTACTCGGGTATTATCTACCGTGCGATGGGCATCCCACCACAAATGTTTACAGTTATGTTTGCTATTGCAAGAACTGTGGGCTGGGTGGCTCAATGGAAAGAAATGCTTGGAGATCCAGAGCAAAAAATTGGTAGACCTCGTCAATTATATACAGGTCATGCAAAAAGAGGGTTTATCAATATCGATAAAAGATAGGGCTTCTTAAGCGACAATTTTTTCTTCGAAAAGAGAGTTTATGAAAATAAAATATGATTTCATAAACTCTCTGTTGGAGGTGTGTCTAAGAGCGCGCTCCAGCAATATAAGCTTAATATTGATGCTGCCATATTGACATTAAGCAACTTATCCTAAGTTAACCAAGTTAGACCATCTGTAGAATCATGACCTATATTGAATATTTCAGCTCCAAAAATTTCATGATCATGTATGTATTTTAAGAAATCCCAATAAATTTGCTGTTCAGGGCATTTATCTTGAGCGAGATCAACATTTCTTTGTTCATAATTTTCTTGCTTAGTCATAGGATACACAACATCAATATTGCCATTCTTATTGGCCTCTTTGTAGTAAGCAAGGAAGGTAGGGTTAGCTGTGCCCATATCAGTAAGAGTTCTTGAATCTTGATTAATGGAGCTGAGATAATTAGGAGGAGTCACTAAATTCCTTTCTACCAGCTCAACCATTTTTGCCACCACAGGATGATGTTCTGAGGCTCCAAAGAAGAAATTATCTATATAATGCTCCCCATATGTCTTGGTAAAGAAATTATATTTATGTACTTCATCCGTCATGTCACGGTTAAATATAAAGTTAAGATCAGCATATACTCCGCCAAATTTCTCGACTAATGAGTATCTCAAGGTATCTGAAGCCATGCCCCATTTACTCTTTGCAACCAATTCTTCTATAATCTTAAACGAACTTAACTCATCCTTATAGTCATAAATCGACCTAACTTTAATACCATGATCTTCTAGATTTTTCACTGAGGTTCTTATCATTTGTCCAGACAATATGTTCCCAAGAAACAGGAGCCTTAGCAAATGTGTCTTTGGTATCAAACGCAATCTTCAAGTCTTGCTCTCTAATTTCACGAGGCTTATCTTCTGAGGTAAGCCATATATGGTGAACAATATAAGGCATCTTGGCTTCTTCAGACCTTGTGGCATCCAAATGCTTATATTTCTGCTCTATTATAATAGATGGGTTGAAAAGGGCTAATTCTAAGCCACCTTGAACTATCTCTTCGATATTTATATGGCTACATTTAGCACCACGACTCTTTAGAAGAGCTATAAGATTTGGGTCTTGAGCCATATCTAAAGGAGTTGCTCCTTCATTATTAACATTAACATCAGCACCATTATCAATAGCAAATTTGGCCAATTCTGCTAGAAACTTAGTATGTTTGTTTTGTGATTCATCACTTGTTATGCCGCCACTATGATACAAATCGCTAGATACAGTACTTGCAATAAATAATAGGTCCTCTGGATCTAAGTTGTTCTTCTAGTCTATCTTATTATGCAATAACTCTAAGAGCTTTATAGCCTTTCGTGAGCGTTCTTTCTTTGTTGACTGTTTTGAAGTTTCTGTTTTCATTGACTTTCCTATATCTGATTAATTTTAATATTAAATAATTAAGACAACGTAGCTAAAAATAGTAAATAAATCAACTAAAAAAGTAACGGCTTCTTAAGATTGTTTCTTAGAGACGTGTTGGAAATAAGAAAATTAACTTTGAATAAATTACATAATTCGCATCCAGGAGAAATACTAAAACATGAATTTTTGGAAGAAATCAAGATGAGTTAGAATCAATTGGCTGATTTAATAGGAGTGCCTGGTAATCGCATACATGCTATCGTTAATGGTACAAGAGGCATTAACTGCAGACACAGAGATTTGCGATTGTGTAAGTTCTTCAGCCTATTAGAAGGATGCTTTCTTAGATTGCAGAATAGTTTCGATAGTTTGGAGGCAAAGAAAGCTATCGAGCATAGTTTGGCAGAAATCCAGCCATTCACACAGATTCATATTAATGCCAACCACATTGACAATTAATTATTAGCAATGCTCATTAATTGTTTTTTTAAGTTGGTTATCTTTTCTGACAGGTCTATAGTCCCATTATTAGATTTTTTATTGAATAGTTTGGTTCTAACGGTCAGTTTTGACTGATTATGCCTATATGGATAAATAGTAATTTTTAGTTCAAAGCGCTCGTCTTTATTGTCTATAATATAAGTTTTTTTAATTTTATCACCAAGTAATCTTTGTAAGTTAGCAGATACCGCCTCTGGTGGATAATCAGAATTTATCTCGAAATTAAATAATATTATTCCAGAGGTTAAATAGTCTTCTAAGTCAAAATCTGGCACTAAAAAAGGCAATACCAGCCCTTGTTGGTAAGTTCTCTGAGTTTTTGGAATGAATGTAACAATCTTTTTGTCTGGTGTAGAGGTTGTGCTTATATTAACCTGTGTAATTATGCCTGAGCCTGCGACTCCATTATCAGTTCTTCTTTCTATTTTGAGTTTTTCGAGATTTGCTTCATAATATAATCTTTCGATTTTTGTGCCTTTGCCTCTAGCATCAATATCATATTCTATAAATCTTATACCATTGATAGAATTTTCTGGATTTTCTAAATTATTTGGCAATATGTAAGTTATTTTAATATTATGTATTTCTTTTGTAGAGTCAGGTTTAGGAACTAATTGTATTGGCTCAAATTTAAGTTCTGGTGGTAAATTATGTGTGCAGCCACAAAATAATAAAAAGATCATTAGTAGATTTAGGCGCATAATTTTGTCAACTAAATATATTGAAAATTTTTTTGAAAAGTGGCTCCCCGGGACGGATTCGAACCATCGACCAAGCGGTTAACAGCCGCTTGCTCTACCACTGAGCTACCGAGGAATAGAAGTTGTAAATTGATATATAACAAATACTGCAATAGATTTCTACTGTTTTTTTGCAATTTTTTAGAAATAATTTAAAAATCACAAAGATTGATTGAATTTAACCATTATTTTTGTTAATCTGCAGCTCATTATGAAAATAGAAACCACTCAACAAATAGATGCGACAAGAAAGTCATTAATACTTCTTAGGGGGAGTCTTTGACTATGATAATAGTCTCAAAAACCTAGAACAGTTAGAAATTAAGGCTCAAGATCCTGATCTTTGGAATAATCCAAATGAGGCAAAAGATGTTTTGCGTCAAAAATCCATTTTAGAAAATAAAATCTCTTCCTATGAAAAATTAGAACTATCATTTACTGATATAGTAGAGTTGATTGAAATTGCTGAGAATGAATCAGAAGATCAGATGCTGATAGAGGCAGAAAAAGAACTAGCAGGACTTGCATCTCACATTAAGACTTTGGAAATTGAATGTTTATTTTCTGGAGAAGCAGATAGTAATGACTGTTTCTTAGAGATTCATGCAGGAGCTGGTGGAACTGAGAGCCATGATTGGGCTTTGATGTTATTTAGAATGTACTTGCGATTTGCAGAGCGTCATAAATTCAAAACTGAAATCGTCAATGAATTAGACGGAGAGGAAGCTGGGATTAAATCTGCAACAATTAGAATGTCTGGTATTAATTCTTATGGATGGCTTAAGACTGAATCAGGAGTACATAGGTTAGTGCGCATGTCTCCTTTTAATGCGGCTGGTAAAAGGCAAACTAGCTTTGCTAGTGTCTGGGTGTACCCACAAGTAGATGATACTATTGAAATCGAAATTAATGATAAAGATTTAAGAATAGATACTTATAGAGCAAGTGGGGCAGGGGGGCAGCATGTTAATAAAACAGATTCTGCAGTTCGTATTACGCATTTACCAACTGGTATTGTAGTAGCTTCTCAAAATGATAGATCTCAGCATAAAAATAAAGCAGAAGCCTTTTCCATGCTTAGATCAAGATTATATGAAATGCAATTGTCCCAAAGACAAGCAGAGATTGATGCTGCAAACGCAAGTAAGACCGATAATGGTTGGGGTCATCAGATTAGATCTTATGTATTACAACCTTATCAAATGGTAAAAGATATGCGTTCTGATTATGAAACAAGCGATACTACAGGTGTTTTAGATGGTAAAATAGATGAGTTTATTATGGCCACTCTTGCCAAATTAGTAGTAAAGGATAGTTGATGATTGCTGCTAATTTTATCGTATCATTCATTATTATTTGGTGGTTGATTTTTTTAATGATTTTGCCAATAGGTAATAACAAAGATAAATCTAATCATATGTCTGGCAAAATAATTATCACAACTATAGTTAGTATGATTCTTAGTTATTTGAGCGTTGTTTATTTGCAACCTTATATGGACGTATATTTTAGATCTCACAATTAAAACACACAGGAAAAGAAAATGTTATTTTTAGATAATATCTCTTACCATGTATCAGGTAGGACGATTTTAGAAAAAGCTCAATTACAGCTGCCAGATGGTCATAAGGCTGGTTTGATTGGTAGAAATGGTGCGGGCAAGTCCACCTTGTTTAATATTATTTTAAATAATTTAGAGGCAGATTCAGGAGAGGTTCAAACTTCTAAGGGCATGAGAATAGTAACTGTTTCTCAAGAAGTTCCAGGAGGGGATGAAACTCCTGTTGAATATCTGTTAAGTTCAGATCCAGAGCGTAATGAACTTTTTAAAGCGCTAGAAAATTGCCAAGATAATAATGAAATGGCTGATATTTATGATAGGTTAAACGATATTGATGCATTCTCAGCTGAATCCAGGGCTTCAATTATTATCAAGGGACTTGGTTTTACTGAAGAGCAGCAAGCAAGTAGCCTATCTAGTTTTTCAGGTGGTTTTAGAATGAGAGTGGCTTTGGCTGCTGCGCTTTTTAGGAATCCAGATTTGTTATTGCTCGATGAACCTACCAACCACTTAGATTTTGAGTCAATTATCTGGCTTAAAAATTATTTAAAGAATTTTGCAGGAAGTTTGTTAGTCGTAAGTCATGATAGAGAATTTTTAAATGAAGTGGTGCAAACTATATTTCATCTACAACATGGAAAAATAACCACTTATAAAGGTAATTATGATGCTTATGAGAATAAATATAAGCAACAATTAATGACTGATTTGGCTTTTAATAAAAAAATTGAATCACAAAAACAACATATGCAGAAATTTGTTGATAGATTTGCAGCTAAAGCAAGTAAGGCAAAACAAGCTCAAAGTAGAATGAAAGCTATTAGTAAATTGAGTGAGGTATCAATTGTTGCTAATGATCCAACTATCAAATTATCATTTCCAATGATAGAATCTATAGCTTCTCCTGTTATTTCTTATGACAAAGTATCTCTTGGTTATGATGATAAAATTATATTACGTAATTTAAGCGGAAGTATTGTAAATGACGATAGAATAGCATTGCTTGGTGCTAATGGTAATGGTAAGTCAACTTTTGCTAAATTTTTAGCTAAAACTTTAGAGCCATTAGCGGGTCAATATAATTTCTTAGAAAAACTTAAGATTGGTTATTTTACTCAGCATCAATTTGAATGTTTAAATCCAGAAAATTCAAGTATTGAGCATATTAAAGAGCATTTTCCAACTCTCAATGAGAATCAAGTTAGAACGCATTTAGGCGGCTTTGCTTTTAAACAAGATAAAGCTACTATGAAGATAGGTCTATTATCAGGTGGTGAGAAAGCAAGATTGGTATTTGCAACTATTACTGCCATGAAGCCTCATATTTTAATATTAGATGAACCAACCAACCACTTAGATATTGAAATGAGAGAGTCGCTAATTTTTGCCATTAATGAATTTGAAGGGGCGGTGATAATTATTACCCATGATCTTCACTTGCTGGAACATACTGTAGATAAATTATGGATTGTCGAAAAAGGCAATGTTACTAATTTCCCAGGTACAATAGAAGATTATATTAAGTCATGCAGTTAGATCCTGAAAAATTTATCATAGGCTTTATAGCCAGTATTTTTATTTATATATTTTCAGGCCCTCTAATTGCCATAGGGTATATTACTATATGCGCTATTATTTTCTTTGGTAATTGCTTCTATGCGAACAACAAAGCCAAGCAATATGAGTTTTATGCATTAGCTGTTTTTATGCTATATTGCCTAGTTGCAAGTTATTATTCTATCGATATAAAACAAGCAATTAAGTCTATTATTAAGGCCTCTCTTATTCTATCATTTTTATATTTTACTTTGCGAAAAATAGATTTTGATCCAATCAATTTCAATAGTCGCAAGGTAATTATCTCGATGTTAATTGTCTTAAACATAATAATGATAATTGAATATACATGCTATTATCCTATTGCTCTGTTTTTCAGAAAAATATTATTGATTAGCACAAATTTAAAACAACCAATTGATAAGGCGTCTTTCTTGATAAGCTTGATACTGCCTGCTATTTACATAAGATTTTACAAAAACGATATTTTATACTGGTGTTTGGTTTTTCTAACTACGATGAATTATCTAGTTAATCCAGTATTGGCCGGAACCATATCTTATTTCTTTGCGGGTCTGATGATAATTCTTTGTTATTATTTAGGTCGGAAATTTATCCTATTATATTTTTCTGGGATGGTAGCTTATTTATATAGCGCTCCTTTTATTTTTAAGTTTTTAACCAACTTAAAATGGGTTGATAATAATATAAATATCATACCAGAATCATGGATGCAGAGAATAGTAATGTGGCGCAAAGCTACCAAGTTGATAGAACATAATGCTTTTATAGGATATGGATTTAATTGCTCAGAAAAAACTAATAATATGAATTATTTTGGAGATGGTATTATTATTCAGCTTCACCCTCATAATGTATTTTTACAATTATGGTTGGAAACAGGTCTAATTGGTATCATAATTATCTCAGTATTTTTAGCGCTGTTATTCAAAAGAATTTTAGCAATTAAAGATAAAAAATCACAATTTACAGCCATTGGTTTGGTTAGTACTTTATTTGTTTACGGAAATATTAGCTATGGTCTATGGCAAAGCTGGGTACTATGTTCTATATCAATAGCTGTAATTATTCATAAGATATCATTCGATGAAAAATCCTATAATAGTAATTAGTGGGCCAACTGCCAGCGGCAAATCATCACTCGCATTAAAAATAGCGCGGGAATATGATGGGATTATCATTAATGCTGATTCCATGCAAGTCTATAAAGAAATCCCAATCATCACAGCCCAGCCCATAGAGGAGATGAAGTTAGCCCCGCATTTACTTTATGGAGCATTATCAGCGAAGGAAATTTGTTCTGTTGGTGTTTATTTGGATTTAGCAAAAGCTGCTATTAATGAAGCCAGGGATAAAGGCAAGTTACCAATTATAGTTGGGGGTACGGGGCTATATCTCAAAAGTCTTATTTATGGCATGGCAGAGATTGAAGAAATTGATCCTGAAATTCGAGAAAATTCCAGAAAAACCTATGATGAAATGGGGGCTGTAAATTTCTATCAGATGCTAATTGCAAAAGACCCTCTATCTGAGCTGCTAAATATTTTAGATAAACAAAGAGTTTTAAGAGCCTATGAGGTTTTTATGCAAACAGGTCTTTCTATTACTAAGTTACAAAAAACCAACCATAGCTTATTTTCAGTAGAGGATTTTGTCCAAATTGGTCTTATCCCAGAAAGAGCAAAGCTTTATGACAAAATCAATCAGAGATTTAGAATGATGATTGATGAGGGGATGGTTGATGAGATTAGAAATTTAAACTCAGTCACTATAGATGAAAATCACCCGGCAAGAAAAGCCATTGGAGTAAGAGAAATTAATTCTTATCTAAATGGTCAAATATCGCTAGATGAGGCTATTACTAAAGCTCAGCAATTAAGTAGAAATTATGCAAAAAGACAAATTACTTGGATTAAACATCAAATGCCTGACATGCTAAAATTAGCATATGATGATATCGACGATGTGATGCTAAAATGTTTCAAACTCATTGAAAAATTATAAGGCTTGCTGTAATGGAGCTTGATTTAACTACAATAGTGTAGCATTTTAGGATAGGTATATTGAGAGAGTTGCTCGCAACCCATTGATTATTACAGGATAAAAAGGAAATATTATGAAGGCGTCTATTAAATCAACTATAGCTTCATTAGTTGGTAATATTTTGGAATGGTATGAATATACCTTATACGCATATTTTGCCAGTGTAATTAGTGCTTTATTCTTTCCTAGTGAAGATCTTTCCATCAGAATGATTATGACTTTTGCAACTTTTGCTGTGGGGCTTGCAGCAAGACCTATTGGAGGTATTATTTTTGGTTATATTGGTGATAAATATAGTAGAAAAAAAATGCTAACAGTAACTATGTTGTTAATGTCTGTTCCGACTTTTTGTATTGGTATGTTGCCGACTTATGCTCAAATTGGCATTTTTGCCCCGATCATGCTTATTACTTTGCGTATTATTCAAGGTATTGCCCTAGGGGGAGAATTTGGAGCATCTTGTGTTTATTTATATGAATCAGCGCCTGAAGAAAAAAGAGGGTTGTTTGGCACGTTAGCTTTGACTGGTGTGGGTACTGGTCTTGTTCTTAGTTCTTGTACGATTTTTATAATTGAATCAATCTTTAGTAAAGAAGAGATATTTGCTTATGCTTGGAGAATACCTTTTTTCATTAGTGTAATAGGCGCCATTATTGGCCTTTATATGAGAAAATCTTTAATTGAAACTACAGATTTTACTAAAGCAAAAGAAGTAAATTTACTTACTGATAATCCTTTTAAAATTATGTTTAAAGACCACAAAAAAACATTAGCAAAGTTGTTTGCTATATTTTTAACTACTCAAATATCATTTTTTGTAGTATTTATTTTTGGTAAATCCATGATGATTGAGTTTTTAAATTTTGCTCCTGATATTGCAGGAAAATTTAATTTACTAACAGTGGTAAGCTATACTTTATCAACTATAGTTTTTGGTTATTTATCAGATAAAATTAATAAAAAATATATTATTTTATTTGGACTTGTTGGATTAGCTATAGCTTCTTATCCATTTATTATGTCTCTAAAATCTGCAAATTCAAGCTTTATACTTATTATGTCGTTAATTATGGGGGCATTTATTGGTGCAACGGAGGGAACTTTAAATCCACTGGTTGCAGAGAGCTTTCCAACGCAAATTAGAGCCACGAGTGTAGCGTTTTGTTGGAATTTTACCTCAGTTGCTTTTGGTAGTATATCGCCAATCATTGCTATGTT
Organism: Candidatus Arcanibacter lacustris; assembly: GCA_000970895.1. GTDB lineage: Bacteria > Pseudomonadota > Alphaproteobacteria > Rickettsiales > Arcanibacteraceae > Arcanibacter > Arcanibacter lacustris. Next base: position 11,679 of record JYHA01000035.1, on the reverse strand, counting down.
ACTAATTAAAAATACTGGAGAAATTAATTCAATAGCTTATTATTTAATGGGAGTTTGCTTTGTAAGTATATCAGGAGTTTTATTTGGGTTTATGAGGAAAGGCAATTGCTAATCACTGCTTTTATTAATATGATTAATTAATTTGTTAAATAACTTATGTTGACTATATTAATGATTTATGATTAATTCAGCTTCAAAATATCTAAGGAATTATATAGATGAAGCAATCAGAGAATTTATTTGAAAATAAATCAAAAATCTGGGTAGGAGAAGTTAGATCTCAAAGGCTTGCCACTCCAAATAATGTAATTAATCCTGAGCTAGAGCTACAACAAACATATCTTTGTAATATATTGCAAGCTATAGAAATTGGCGATATTCTAACCATAGAGAAGCTTAAATTACTGCCTACAAATTCTGGATCTTTCAATCAATTTTTCATTAAAGCTTTAAAATTTGGTAATAGAAGAATTATCAAACATTTGACCAATATTTCTATAGATAAAAATCTATCCGAATTCCAACAATTAGATCTAAAGTTACTTGCTGAGCTTTTAATTTTATCAACTGACATTGGCGATAATGTTAAAACTATCAAGGATATTATAAAAACAAGAATAGATGAAGTTAATATAGCGAGTCTATTTGAATTTATCTCTTTTAAGGTTCTTACTAATTTCATCGAGCTTGGAGCTGCAATTGAGATGGTGGATTGGCAAGGTAAAACTTGTTTAATCAAGGCGATTGAGTCGGGAAAAATAGCAGAAGTGCAATTGTTGTTATCAAGAGGTGCTGATGTTAATAGAACTTATCAATATCTACAAACTCCACTTCATATTGCTACTCAATATACTAATGAAGAAATTGTAAATTTAATGGTTAGTTATGGTGCTGATTTGAACGCAAAAGATCTTGATCATAAAACTCCTTTTCAGAAAATCAGTAACTCTAGTTCAAAAAAATATTGGCATCCTCGTTATGTGACCCATTCTTGGTATAAGAATGAGAGAACGGGAAAGTATCATTGTGACTTGTAAGATTATCATCCAAATAATCCCGAAAGAGTTCCTAGTCTTTCTAGAAATAACGTATAGATTGATGTGTAATCAAATGAAAATTGCTATGTTTTTGGCGTTGCTATATCATAAGCTATGTGATATCATGACATATGATAACGTTATCATATGGAGACTAAATTATGCGTACAATTGTTGATATTACTGAAGAACAAATACAAAATTTAGCCTATTTATGTGGTGCTCAAAATATTTCACGAGCTGAAATAATAAGGAGAGCCATAGCGTTTTATTTGAAAGAAAAGATGCCCAAGGAAAATAACGTTGCTTTTGGGATCTGGAAAAATAAAGCGATAGATAGTATGTCTTATCAAGAGAATCTTAGAAATGAGTGGTTATGAAGGCTGTTTTTGATACTAATATTTTAATAGATTATTTAAGTGGGATTGAGCTTGCTAAAAAAGAATTAGAAAAATATCAAATTAAAGTTATTAGTATTATCACGTGGATGGAGTTGTTGGTAGGTGTAGAGGAAAATAGTCACGAAGAAAAAGTTATTAAATTTTTTTTAAATCAATTTAAAATATTAAATCTAGAAAAAGAAATATGCGAAATTGCCATTAACATAAAGCGCAAAAAAAAGATAAAACTTCCAGATGCAATAATTCTAGCAACTTCCATAAAAGAAAATGCTCCATTAATCACTAGAAATACTAAGGATTTTACAGGAGAGGATTGTAATATTAAAGTGCCTTATATGCTTTCTTGATTTGTCTGCTTGCCAATATAATGAAAATTAATGCTTTATTTATCTATATATATTATATATGTTGCTTTTAGATTTAGCTTCATTCAAACATAAGGGTAGAAGATGAAAAAAATAGTTATATCGGGCATGATAGGGAATGCCCTTGAGTGGTATGATTTTGCTTTATATGGGCAATTAGCTGCTATTATCAGTAAACTATATTTTCCTGGCACAGATGCCTATACTTCTCTACTTCTTGCTTTTGGTGTTTTTGCTGCTGGGTTTTTTATGAGACCAGTAGGAGGTGTAGTATTTGGCTATATCGGTGATAAATTTGGTAGAAAAACTTCCCTCATCTTATCTATTTTATGTATGGCAATTCCAACTACCTGTATTGGTTTAATGCCTACTTATGCTCAGATTGGCATATTTGCCCCAATATTACTAACAGTAATTCGTCTACTTCAGGGCCTTGCTCTTGGTGGTGGTTCTAGTGGATGTATTGCCTTTATTGTAGAACATGCTCCAGATAATAGAAGGGCTCTTGCGGGGAGTGCTGCATCTTGTAGTATGGGTATTGGTATCTTATGTGGTCTTTTAGCATCTCATGCAGTGATTGATTTATTACCCCAGGAAGATTTTGAATCTTGGGGATGGAGGATTCCATTTATTATTAGTATGTTTGTAGGAATGATTGCTCTGTATATTAGAAATCATTTGCATGAAAGTCCTAAATATTTAGAAGCAAAAAAAGAAGGAAAATTATCTAAAGCTCCGCTTAGAGAGGTGTTTGCCAAATATAGAACGGAATTATTTGTAGCAATTGGTATCTATATGAATGTGACGGTTCCTTTCTACATATTGGTTATTTTTATGAATAGCTATATGGTTGAAACCTTGAAATACCCACTTAAAGAAGCTATTTTAATCAATGCAATTGGTATTTTAAGTTATATTATTATAACTCCATTTTTTGCAGCAATGGCTGATAAGATTGGTAGAAAGCCAGTTTTGATTGGTGGATCGGTAGCTTTTATATTACTTGGTTATCCAATATTTTGGTTGCTTGGACAAGGAGGATTTATGATGCCTCTATGTGGCCAAATAATTCTTGCATCTATAGTGGGGGCTTATATAGCTCCAATACCTGCTGTTTTAGTGGAATTATTCCCAACCAGTGTTCGCCTAACTGGAGTTGCTGTATCTTATAACTTTAGTGCTGCGGTTTTTGGAGGAACTACTCCTCTTGTTTGTACTATGCTAATTAAGCAAACAGGAATGATTGCTTTACCTGCTTTTTATATTATGATTTTCTCTATTTTATGTTTGATTTGTCTATCTTATTTCAAAGATAATTATAATCCTAATAAGGCGCTAAGCTAATTATGAAGCATTATCTAGAATTAGAAAATATCTGTAGCAGAATGACTATTCTGGGCAATGCAGGCTCTATACTTGCTTGGGATGTGGCGGTTAATATTCCACAAAATTCTATAGAAACTTGTTCTGAGCAAATGTCTCTTTTACAAGTTATCTCGCATGAATTACTTACCTCTAATAAATTAGGTGATTGTCTTGCAAATATCGATCTTGAAATTCTTGATCCTTGGCAAAAAAGAAATGTTGAACTAGTTACTAAATCTAGAGATTTAGCACTGCTTCTTGATCCAAGATTAATTACTAGCTTTACCAATGCTACTTCTATCTCTGAAATGAAATGGCGTGATGCTCGTAAAAATAATGATTATAAATCATATATGCCATATTTAGCTGAAGTGGTAAAGCTTACCAAAGAAATTACTATACCTAAGGCTGAAAAATTAGGATGTTCTTTATATGATGCTTTAATTGATAATTATGAGCCTAATTTATCTAGTAAAAAAATTGAACCTATATTTGCTAAGCTAGAATCATTTTTAAAAGATTTTATTCCAGAAGTAATGGATCATCAAAAGAAAAATAATTATGATGTGCTTACCAGTAAATTAGAAATATCTGATGAGATTCAATTTGCTTTAGGTAAAAAATTTATGGATCTTTTGGGTTTTGATTTTTCTAGAGGTAGACTCGATTTAAGCACTCATCCGCAATGTGGTGGCTATAGGGATGATACACGTATTACTACTCGGTTTGATAAAAATGATCTGATTTCTGGATTAATGGGCGTTGTTCATGAAACTGGTCATGCTTTGTATAATCAGAATCTCCCTAGTCAAATGAAGAACCAACCAGTAGGATCTTGTATTGGTATGGCTATGCATGAAAGCCAATCTTTAATTATGGAAATGCAGGTTGGGCGAAGTAGAGAGTTTTTAAATTTTGCTTCAAAACAAATTAAAGAAATCACAGGACATAATATTGATGAGTTTGAAGCTTCTAGCCTATTTACAAAAGTAAATAGAGTTAATCCTGATTTTATCAGGGTAGATGCGGATGAAGTTACGTATCCTGCTCATATTATTATGAGATATAAAATTGAAAGACGGATCATAGAAGGAAATTTAGATTTAAAAGATCTGCCTGAAATTTGGCAAATAGAGCAAGAAAAAATACTTGGAATTAGGCCTCCAAGTGACAGACTTGGATGTTTGCAAGATATTCATTGGCCTGCAGGATTATTTGGCTATTTCCCATCTTATAGTATTGGCGCTATTATGAGTGCTGCATTTTTTGATACTGCAAAATCTAAAATTCCAGAATTAACAAGTGACATAGAATCTGGAAATTTCACTAAGCTAGTTGGTTGGTTAAATGAAAATATCCACTCGCAGGGACTTCTATATTATTCAGAGGAGTTGCTAAAGAAAACAACTGGTAAAGAGCTTGACGTAGATTTATATATCAATTACTTGAAAAATAAATTCCTAGCTTAGGATTGGAAATAAGAAAAGGGGTGTTGCCCAGTTGTCATTAAGATAATCCCAGTTACGTCATCTTGGAGCAAAATTTTTCTGAAAGAAAAATTGAAGCGATAGGATCCACAAAAAATCTATCATATAATCAATGTGTTAAAAGATTAAAAATGGATCCCATCGTGATATTTGTCTTTTTAAGACAAATATCACTCCAGGATGACGAAAGAGGGGGCTGACTCTTCTAGAGGGGAGTCTAAATACAATCAAAATTAAGAAAAAATCATATTAAAAAGAAACATAACAACAATGAAACTCACTAAAAACTCCATAATTGATGTAACTATTTCTAAGCTTAATAAAGATGATTTAGGAGTGGCTTATATTGATGATTACATCATAACAGTTCCTTATAGTTTATTAGGCGAAATAGTTAAGGTAAGAATTGTTGAAATATCTGGCAACCGCCTATCAGGTCAGCTAGTAGACATAGTAAAATATCAAGATGCGCCTTGTAAGTATTTTAGGCAATGTGGTGGCTGTAGCATTCAGCATTTACCTGATTATCAAACCTATAAATTTGAAAAATTCAAAAATTCTATAAGCGACATTGCTTATGATAATTTACATAATTTAAGATCTATCGGACAAAATTCAAGACGTAGGGCTAGTTTTAAAGTTACTGGCAATAAACTCAGCTTTAATAAATTCCACAGTAAAGATACTGTTGCGATTGATAATTGTCTGTTACTAGAAGATCCTTTAAACAAACTTATCAATCCGATCAATAAGTTACTAGCTAAGATAAATGCTAAAATTACTAATGTGAGTATTTTAAATAGTGATAGTGGTATTGAGATATTATTTCATAGTAGTAAGAATAGTGATTTAAATTCTGATATATTAATGGGGGAGTTTGCTCATCAATATAATATTGCACGTATTGCCTGGGTTATTAATGATAGCGCTCCTTATGAGATTATTAGTAGAAATAAAGTGCAGTTAATTTTAAATGAGGTAAGAATAGACTTACCAATCAATAGTTTCTTACAAGTTAGCAAAGAATCAAGCAAGATGATGAGTGAGATAATTTTAGAACATATAGATAATCAAGGTAAAATTTTAGAATTATATTGTGGTTGTGGTAGTTTTACTATAGGACTTGCCAGTAAGGCAAGTGTCTTGGCGGTCGAAGGCAATGAGGCGGCTACTGGCTCATTATCACGCGCTGCTGCTGAGTATCGCCTACCAATTAAAACTATGACTCGAGATCTATATCAGCAGCCAATTACTTGCGACGTGCTAAATAATTATACTCAAATAGTCATCAACCCCCCAAGAAACGGCGCTACCCCTCAAATAAAACAAATAGCTCTTGCCCTCAAGGTCAAAAAACTAATCTTAATTTCCTGTAGCGTTGAAAGCTTCGTAAGGGATGCTAAGATTTTGATAAAAGATAATTTTATATTGCAAGATATCTATCCCATCGATCAATTTCTTTATTCTGGTCATTTAGAAATTATTGGAGTATTTAAAAGAGCTTAGTTATTGTTTTTTATCTATATCTATGATATTAAGCATATATTAATAATTATGACATATTATGCTACTGTAATTTACGTACAATGTAATAAATATAACAAAAAACTAAGGGAGTTAATTAATGTCTGAAACAATAACTCGTATTCATTTAGCGTCATCAGTTGGTAAGCAAGTGGATGTTTCTGTTGCAGAATCTGCTAAAATGGTAGATGCGATTTTTGAAGAAATGAGCGTTGGTTTAAAAAAAGATGAGGTGGTAAAAATTCCATTTTTTGGTAGTTTTTATGTTCGTAAAAAATCTCAAAGAATGGGAAGAAATCCCAAAACTAAAGTAGATGCTGTTATAGAGCCTAGAAATGCTGTTAGTTTTTATGCATCTAATAAGTTAAAAGCTAAGATTAATAATAAGAAAGATTAAGAGATAAGAAAGCCTCTTTTTGCGATATGTGAGCTCTCCAGGATAAAAGGGGTGTCAATCCAATCGGTTCGATTTGCCAAAGGAAAAATCGAACCGATTGGATGACAAAGTCAAAATAATATAATATCAATCATCGCCATCTCATTTATAGGTAATGCAACATTATAGGAGTAGAAAGATTTCAATGGTTCTAATAATATATTGCTCATCATATATCTAGCAGGAGAGATGATAGTTAGATTTGAATTATGATTTGCATAAACCAAAGCCTTATGGATAGCGTAAGGCAGATCAATATCACCTAATTTGATTTTATTTTTATTTTCAAAAATCACAGTACCATCTAATTTATAGATCTTATATTTAAAACTAATTTCATCTCCACATTTTATAGGCTTGTTACCAGATTTAGTTTCAAAAACTTTATATGATTCTGCAATTATTGGTTGTGAAGATAGTTGTAATTTACTAATACCACAGATTTGTCTTAAATCTTCTGGTTTGCCAATTAATTTAAGGGCTTTAGTTAGCAAAGATTGATCTTTATCAATTGGTTCAAATATTTCTTTAGGTAATGAAATTCTTGGTATAGGCTTGATATTGGATTTTGAATTATTAAAAGCAGTAAAGGCTAAAAATAAAACCACAGCTATTGTTACTATTCTATTCGGCATTATTTAACTCCTATAACATCTTTCATAGAATATAGACCATAAGGTTGTTTTGTAGCCCAAAGAGCAGCTTTTATTGCTCCTTGTGCATAGATTACTCTGCTAGTTGCTTTATGAGATAATTCAATACGTTCATTATCACCAATAAACATCACATTATGCTCAAAAATAGACTCCCCGCCTCTGATACTTGCAAATCCTATATCTCCTGTTTTTCGAGGGGAATTTAAAGCGCTTCTATCAAATATTTTTTTATCTATAAAATCTATGTCTCTTCCTTTTGCTGCTGCTTCTCCAAGCATTAGGGCGGTTCCTGATGGTGCGTCCTTTTTATTACGGTGATGGGTTTCTAGGATTTCAATATCAAATTCCCCACCAAGTTTGCGCGCTACCTCATAAACAAGATCAGCAAGTAAATTAACCGCAAAACTCATATTGAATGAAAAAACTATTGTAGAGTCTTTAGCATATTCTTTTAATAGTTTTTGTTGATCATCATTTATTGCTGTAGTGCCAATAATATGAATTTTATGATGTTTAGCGCAGAGTTTAGCAATTTCTAGACTAATTTCATTGCTACTAAAATCAATGACTATGTCAACCTGATCCCACATATCTAGACTATCTGTAAATAAAATACCAACTGGTTTATGATTGAAAAATTCGCCGATATCTTTTCCTAGATGTGGGCTTTTTGGCCTTACTAACGCATAAGTTAACTTCATTTTGTTAGAATTGGTAATTTCTTCTAATAAGTATGATGCCATTTTTCCTGATGCACCAACTAATCCAATTTTAAGCATTGATAATCTCTTCTGCTATATCATCAATTATAACATTTAATAAATCTAAATTATCACCTTCAGCCATTATTCTTATAATGGATTGAGTTCCAGAAGATCTAACTAATATCCTGCCATTGCCATTTAATTTATTTTGAGCAACTTCTATCGCTTCTATCACTTTCTTTTCTGATAAAACGCCCCTATTGTTACATTCAATATTGCGTAATATTTGTGGAAAAGGTTCAAATACTTTGCAAATTTCTGCAGTAGATTTATTTTGACTGATAATCACATTAAGTAATTGTAATGCAGCAATTAATCCATCGCCAGTAGTACTATAATCACTTAAAATTATATGGCCAGATTGCTCTCCACCGATATTTGCCCCATGTTTTCTCATGGCTTCTGATACATAACGATCGCCAACATTTGTTCTGATTAAATTTAGATCAATGCTATTTAAGTAATGTTCCATACCTAAATTAGACATAATAGTTGCAACTATATTGTTAGAAGTTAATTTTTGATTTGATAAATAATCAGTAGCAATAGCAGCTAAAATCTGATCACCATCAACAACGCCTCCAAGATTATCAACCACTACCAAACGATCGGCATCACCGTCAAGTGCAAATCCAATATCAGCTTTTTGCTTTAACACTTCTTGTATTAACGACTCAGGATGATTAGAGCCACAATTTTCATTGATGTTAAAACCATCTGGTTTGACTGATAATTCAATAACTTCAGCTCCTAATTCCCAGAAGATTTTTTTGGCTAATTTATAAGCAGCACCATTTGCAGCATCTACTACTATTTTTAGGCCGTCTAGAGTTTTTCCTCTTGGAAAACTATTTTTGACAAATTCAATATATCTACCATCGGCATCATCTAGTCTTTTTGCTCTACCAATTAGATTGCTTGGCACAGAGAAATTATCAAGACCAATATTATCCATTCTTTGTTCAATTTCTAATTCTTGCTCATCTGAGAATTTAAAACCATCTGGTCCAAATAATTTAATACCATTATCATAATATGGATTATGTGAAGCAGAAATCATCACTCCTAGATCAGCTCTAAGCGATCTAGTGATCATTGATACTGCAGGAGTAGGAAGGGGGCCCAGTAGAATAACATCCATGCCAACGGCAGTAAACCCCGCAACAAGTGCTGATTCTAACATATAACCAGATAATCTTGTGTCTTTACCAATTACTACTCTATGACGATGAGAGCCACGAATATATAAAGACCCTACAGCCATTCCTAGTTTCAAAGCAAGTTTTGCCGTCATATTACCAGAATTGGCCATGCCTCTGATACCATCGGTACCAAAATATTTCTTTTGTAGTGCCATAATTAATCCTTATGGTGTCTGTGGTGTAGGATCTCCTAAGCCACCTGGAAAAGATGATTTGGGAGTGGTGTCTATGGTGTTTTCTACAACTATCTCAGGCCTAATGATAGATTTACCTGCAACGATATCATTGATCTCATCGCCAGTAATAGTTTCAAATTCAAGCAGCGCATTGGCAATAGCATGTAATAGATTTATATGAGTGGTGAGAATTTCTTTAGCTAAGTCATACCCTGTTTCAACAAGTTTTTTGATCTCTGATTCAATCAGATTTGCTACGTCTTCCGCTACAGGCTTTGCTTGATGGGATCCGTACATATCTTGAGAGTCATCTCCATAAAACATGGGACCTACTTTATCGCTCATTCCCCATTTGGTCACCATTGCTCTCGCCATTTTGCTTGCTTGTTGGATGTCGCTAGATGCACCAGAGGTTACTTTGTCATAGCCGAAGATTATCTCTTCAGCAACGCGTCCACCCATCGCAACCGCTAAATCAGCTTTTAAATGTTCTCTGGTGATTGATAGCCTATCTGTTTCAGGTAGTCTCATAACAAGTCCGAGGGCTCTCCCTCTTGGGATTATTGTTGCTTTATGAATTTTATCTGATGCTGGGCTTTTAACTGAAACTAATGCATGACCAGCCTCATGAAAAGCAGTGGTTTTTTTCTCTTGCTCGGTCATGACTAAGGATTTTCTTTCAGCCCCCATCATCACTTTATCTTTTGCTGATTCTAACTCAGCCATAGAGACTATTTTTTTGTTGTGTCTAGCAGCAAGAAGTGCTGCTTCATTGACTATATTGGCAAGATCAGCACCTGAGAATCCAGGAGTACCACGAGCTATAATTCTTGGATCTATATCTGGAGCTGCTGATATTTTTTTCAAATGAACTTTTAATACTTGCTCTCTTCCTGTAATATCTGGTACTGGCACCATAATTTGTCGATCAAATCTACCAGGTCTCAAGAGTGCTGGATCTAATACATCAGGTCTATTAGTTGCTGCAATTAAAATTACACTTTCATTTGGTTCAAACCCATCCATTTCTACCAGTAGTTGGTTTAATGTTTGCTCTCTTTCGTCATTACCACCACCAAGTCCTATACCTCTATGTCTTCCTACTGCATCAATTTCATCGATAAATATGATGCAAGGTGCATGTTTTTTACCTTGTTCGAACATATCTCTTACTCTGCTGGCGCCAACGCCAACAAACATTTCAACAAAATCAGAACCAGAAATAGTAAAGAAAGGCACGTTGGCCTCTCCAGCGACTGAGCGAGCAAGCAAGGTTTTGCCAGTGCCAGGAGGACCAATCAACAAACATCCTTTAGGTATTTTGCCGCCAACTGCTTGAAATTTTGCTGGATCTTTTAAAAAATCTACAATTTCAGATAATTCTTCCTTAGCTTCATCAATTCCTGCAACATCAGCAAAGGTAATTTTGCCAGTTTTTTCGACCAGCATTTTAGCTTTAGATTTACCAAATCCCATTGCTTTGCCACCGCCCTGCATATGGCGCATTAAGAACATCCAACCACCGATAAGCAAAATAATAGGGAAAGCAGATAAAAGCATTCCTAGCAAAGAATTTACTCTATTATCAATAGGAACTGCGTCAATTTTAATATTATTGCTACGAAGTTTATCTACTAAGCCTGGATAGTTAGGGCTATAGGTGAAAAAGCTACTACCGTCTGTTAAATGGCCGTAGACGCTATTTCCTTGCAAGGTTACGTCGCTAACTTGGCCTGATTCAGCCTTGTCTAATAAATCTGAAATTGCCAGTGATGTAGCGGAGTTTCCTCCCATATTATCATAGAAAAAATCATAGACTAGTCCTAATGACACTAATAACACAATCCAAAAAAATAGATTTCTTCCTTTATTAAGCATATTTTCTCTTCTTTTATAAGAGGGTTTTTAATTCATAAAACGCCAGTTAAGGCCTTTTTAGGCACAAAGCTGCATTTTATATATTTATCAATATTTCCAATGGCACTATATTCTATATAAGGAGCCGCTACAACTTTATCAAGTATTATAAATACAGGTAAGGTGCTTAAGACTGGCTTTGGTATCTTCCTTATGTTAATTATTTGCTTTAACTCATTTATTTTATTACTAAAGTAAGTGATTTTTAGAGTTTCATCCCTCATTATAGGGATGTTTTCTTTAAAAGTAATCAAAAATCTATTGTCCCACTTAAAACTCTCCTTATAGATCAGGTTTTCTTGGTATAAGTCTTTTTTTGTTTCTTTGTAGACGAGTAATAGTTTATTTT
>JYHA01000034.1 GCA_000970895.1 Candidatus Arcanibacter lacustris | reverse complement strand
CCTTAAAAGAAAATAGTCAAAATAACGTTGTAAGGAAATTATCCTCTTATAAATCTAATGATACACTCAGAGCATTAATCGAATTAGATAAAATTGTCATGAGTCTATATATGTTAGATTATATAGATGATGAAGAAATGCGTAAAAACGTTTGTCGCTCTCTAAATCGTGGTGAATCCTATCATCAATTACGTGCAGTCATTGCAAATGTAAGCGGTAGAAAGTTAGTTGGCAAAACTGAGACAGAACTTATTATTAATAATGAATGTGCTAGATTACTAGCTTTATGTGTTATATTTTATAACGCATATTTGTTATCAAAAATATTTGATTATTGCAGGGAAAAAAAGATGAAAGAAGAATGTAAGAAAATTATAAGACTATCACCAGTTGCATGGCAACATATCAGTTTAATTGGTCAATATAATTTTACTGATGAGTTCCAATCGCCTAATTTAGATAATGTCATGGATCAATTAATTCAAAATTTATCTAAAGTAACTA
>JYHA01000033.1 GCA_000970895.1 Candidatus Arcanibacter lacustris | reverse complement strand
GTCGCTGAGGTATTTAGACAAAATCATACTGTTGCTTTCGCTGCTTGAATTGGCCATTTTTATTAGTATATTGATGGTTAATATTTTAATAAAAATTAATAAATCTATAATAAAGTCCATCAAACATAAGATATTTTAAAAACTACTTAAAGATTAAAACTGATAATTCAAGGAGATAAGATATGTCAAAAGAAAAGAAATTTAGTTCAGATAAGGAAGAATTTTATGATAAATCTACTACTATAGAGAGACAAGCAATTATTGCCGTTAAGGCTATGGATTCTTGGCCTATAGATGCTAAATTAGGGGTGGTAGACAAAGATACGAAAAATTATCTTGAACAACAAAAAATGATACCGGTTTTTAGAGAAAATGTAATAAAGATTTCCGTGCTCAAACCTTTGATCCTAGAAGGAAGTGCTTCTGCTTTTAAAATATTGATGACTTTAGTTGCAGAAGGACATGATGAGGCTAATGAATTTGCCATGGAGTTGCGTGATGGTGGTAATAGTCCAAGATGGCTAGTTGAAAAGCTTATTAAGGCAGGACAAGAATTAGAAGAAGCTGAAAATGAAGACGATAATACAACTACAGCAGAAACTAAAGCTTCTGATACAGCTACTTCAAAGGCTAACAAGCCTGAAGTTGTCAAAGCTACTACCAATAATCATGTAGATGAGCATCCTCCTGTTGTTGATAATGGTTGTAGTTGTATTGTTTCGTATATGACAGAGATTGTCTATGATAATCCTGCGCTTAACCAGAAAGATGGGTCATCATCATGGGGTAAGGGGCTCTTTTCCTTTGTTGATAAATTTAATTTTGATCCTAAGGCATTAATTAGAGCAGAGCGTGAATTAGAACATACATATTCTGCTGGGGCTAATGGTGAGTTGAATTTTGCTGCTGTTTTTGCACAGTATTTGCATGATTATGTTCCTTCGCAAGATAAGGCTCCATCTTTGGTTGAAAATGTCAGTAACGATCATTTGTCTAATATACTTGGTGATTATGGTGTGACTCCTGCTGGTATCGTGTCATTTTTGGCAGCAGCAGCTACATTGCTATCTCTCTAGAATAGACTTAATTCATATAAAGCAGCTAGGTTAGTTTTATCTAGCTGTTTTATATGAAATTTACTATTAGTTGTTGTTCAAAGCCTTATCGATAATGGCGATGATATCTTTAGCCTTATATGGTTTTTTGATATTATTTGCAATGCCAAGTCTGTAGGCTTTATCGATTTCGCTTAAGTCGGAGGCGCCAGTTTGTAATATCACTGGGATGTGTGAGGTTTTGGGGTTTTGTTTGATTTTTTCTAAAACATTAAGCCCATACATATCTGGCATCATCAGATCAAGTAAAATCAGATCGACCTCGCTCTCATGTTCTCTTAGATATTTTAGTCCAGCAACACCACCTAATGCTCCAACAAACTTATAATTACTAGCGCTAAAAGCTAGTTCCATCGATGTGATTACTAATTCCTCATCATCAATCATCAGAATGGTTACTTGTTTTTTAGTAGAATCTTTTGGCATATTTTGCTTTGATGAAGTTTCTTTAGAGGCTAGGGAGGGTGAAGGATGATTTTTATGGGTAGTAGCTGACTTTAAATTACCAACAGGGATGATGAAGTGAAAAGTAGCGCCTTGTGATTGATTATTAGAGGCCCAGATTTTACCATGATGAGCATCTATTATTTCCTTAGCAATAGATAGCCCTAATCCTGTTCCACCTGCTTTAGTTTTAGTCCTGCTACTCATAATAAATGATTCAAAATTGATGTTAGTTCTTCTTCTGGAACGCCGATTCCCTGATCTTCTATTGAGAAATGTAGGGCTCTTTCGCATCTATTATCACATTTAATTTCACTGTCTGTGATATGGGCTGTAATTACGCTATTATCATTTGTAAATTTTATCGCATTATAAAATAGATTGCGAAGCACTTGGGCGATACGTTCACGATCTCCGGCTAAATTACTATCAGTAGCATCACAGATAAATTCAAACTCTATCTTTTTATTGCTCATATATAAAATATTACATTCATCGATCATCTCGCTTACCGCAATTTTCAGATCCATCTCCTTTGCATCGAGTATCATTTTCCCAGAATTAAATTTAGCCAAATCTAATAAATTACCAATTAGTGATGATAGACGATTTGCAGCAGCCGCTATATCTTGCACATATTTGAATTTCTTAGTATCCTCTGACTCACCAACCCTTCTGAGATACCAAGAAATCCAGTAACAGGAGTGCGAATCTCATGGCTCATATTATTGAGGAACTCATTCTTGGCAGATAATGCATGCTCTAGTTCTTCTTTGTTTTTTTGTAATTCAATAGTTCTTTCTTTGACCAGATTTTCTAGATTCATATTTAAATCATCTTTTATTCTTTGCATATAACTCATATAAACTTCTTTATTGCGGTTAAAAATAACGCCACAAAAGAATATATAAAAAAGCATAAAGAAAGATAAACTATAGAAATGATGGTCAGGCAGCGGAGAAAAATGATTGCCAGTCGAATAAAATATAATAATTCCTAATATTAATCCGATAAATGCAACAATTAAAAAAGAAAGCCAGTCGAGTAAAAATATAACTATGATCATTCCAATATTAAAATTAACAAGCCACTCAATAGAAAAATTATTTTTTAACAACTGAAAAACTGCTACAAAAGGAATTGAAATTGTTACGGTTAAATACCAGAATAATGGAATGAATTTTTTAGATTTTTCTGGCCAGTAATTTTTAAGTATTAAGAAGCAGCATAATAAAATTGGAACTAATCTGACCCATAAATTTGTTACAAGTCCTGGAGTGGAAATTTCATAATAATAAGATATAGGATAGTGTATAATAACAAAAATTGCAAAAGTATAATATTGAGCGCCACATTTTTTAACTCGTTTGTCTGCTAAATCTGCAAGCTTTAATACCATATCCAATTTCTTACTCCTTTTTACAGATGAACATTTCCATTTTATTGCTATTAGTTACTATCTCTTTGATAATAAATTTTTTATCTTCTAATTGAGTTTTGATTTTTTCCTTAGAGTATTTTCTAGATTTGATTCCTCTTAATTCTTGTCCTTTGTTAGTTTTAATTATACCTTTATCTGGATAATAAAAGGTTAATTTTTTTTGAGCAACAAAAAATATATCAACATAATAAAATTCTTTATTCCAAGCGCAGTGAATATCAAAACGGTCTTTGAATTGAGGATTAATTTTAGCAAAGAGCCTAAGAGGAGCTCTTAG
>JYHA01000032.1 GCA_000970895.1 Candidatus Arcanibacter lacustris | reverse complement strand
GTGGCTTTGATATATTGTGAGGAGCATTGCGAACCCTAGAGCTGTCCGGTCAAATAACCCCCTCACAATAAGTGTAATGTCATGGGATAATCAAAAGACTAAGGGAGGGCTTTTATAGAAGGCGTGAGGTCATGCTATCCCCCTCTGAAGACGCGGCCGCGATATCCTGCAGATGCATCCAGTACTAGTATGGCCCGGGGGATCCTAGAGACCATTCGCGATTCCATGAGACTCCAAGGGTTCTGCACAACTTATGCACCTCTATTAGATCATTGTGTTCTACGAA
>JYHA01000031.1 GCA_000970895.1 Candidatus Arcanibacter lacustris | reverse complement strand
ATGATGAAAAACAAAAAATTAGTAAGAAAATATCCAATGGCTTATGAAGAAATAACTACTGCCTTATCAAAGGCTTATAAAATATTGCAACAAGCAAAAATTGATTCTTATAGGTTGGATGCTAGATTGTTATTAGAGCATGCATGTAATATTACTCATGAAAAAATTATAGCTAACCCCAATCTTTTGGTTGAAACTACTATATTTGATCAGATAATAGAAAGACGAAAAAATCGCGAGCCAATTTCTCATATTTTGGGTAATAGAGAATTCTATGGTTATGATTTTAAGGTTACTGCCAATACTTTGGATCCAAGAGCAGATAGTGAGTCATTGATCGAAGCTGCTTTAGAATATCTTACTAATAAAGATCAGAATCTCAAAATCTTAGATTTGGGCACTGGTACTGGTTGTTTGCTTCTTTCTTTATTAAAATTATATCATAATGCAAGTGGGGTGGGGGTTGATATTTCAGAAGCTGCTCTTGATGTTGCGCGTGATAATGCTAAAAATTTAGATCTAGATCAAAGAGTTAGTTTTGTTTTGAGTAATTGGGCAGAAAAAATAGAGCAAAAATTTGATTTAATCATTACCAACCCACCTTATATCAAAGATGAAGAAATCCTGACATTAGAGGAAGAGGTTAGGATTTATGAGCCAAACCTTGCTCTTTCAGGTGGGGAGGATGGTCTTGATTGTTATAAGTTGATTGCTGCTTCTGTTGGTGAGCTACTTAATAAAAATGGTATTATCATCGTAGAATCAGGAGCTAATCAAGATGATGATATCGTGGCTATTTTTAAGGAGCATAATTTAGAGAAATTTTTCATCAAGAAAGATTTGGCTGGGATTAATAGGGCTCTTGTATTTAGAAAGTCTATCTTATCCTGACTCGTCACTCAACTGTTGAGATATTGTGCTCTACGGAAATATACTTTCATCTTTTTTGATTGCTTTAATGAAAGCCTGTTCTAAACTTGATTCATTATAGTATTTTTTAAATCTTGCAGGAGTGCCAAGGAAGATTAAATTACCATCATCAATTACTGCGATTCTATTACATATTTCATCAATATCAGACAGGATATGAGAGCTGAAAAATACTGTTTTGTTGCTACTAGTGATATAGTTTAGCAACATGTTTTTTAGTTGAATTCTGGCGCTTGGATCAAGTCCGCTCATAGGTTCGTCAAGAATCATCAAAGGTGACTGGCATAAGAAAACTGATAATAGCCCCAGTTTTTGGCCCATACCTTTTGAATATTTTCCTATTTTGTTGTCTAATACCTTGAAATCTAGACCTAATTTTTCAGCTAACATATTGACTGCAACATCGTCATAATCTTTTTTATGATATGACAGAGTAAGAGAGAGAAATTCTTTGCCAGTTAGAAATTGAGAAGGGTAAAATTTTTCTGGCAAATAAGAGATATTTTCTCTGCTGTTAGTTGAGGTGTTATCAATGCCAAAAAAATTACAACTACCATCATCCTGCTTTAATAGATCCAAAATGATCTTGATTAGGGTTGTTTTTCCTACCCCATTCAAACCAATGAGACCAAATATCTCTCCTTGATTTACTGATAAAGACACATCTTTTAATACTTTATGTTCGTTAAAAGATTTGGTAATATTTTTAATTTCAAGTGGTAATAATATTTGATCCATTTTAATTTACTTCTTGTTTTTGAGTTGCAGCTATATGTTCAGGAACATATCCTTCTAATATATCCATGTCATAAACTGACAAAGTTTGATTGGGATATAATACAAAAGTAATAACCTCGTTATCCTTAAAGGTTATGCCATTATTTTCATTGTAATAATTATTAGTGTTTTTTACCAGAGATAATTTCTCCCTCCAGCCAGGGCTTAAATTATCAATCATTCTGCTTTTCCAAGAAAATGTTACATAATCCTCGTTAACATTGACGCATTCTAATTGAGGTATAATAAATTTTAAATCACTGCGTTTTTCTGCAGTAATTTTTTTATTATTAATCCAGATAGTCCAGTCATTATCAGAGTGAAAAATAATGGATCCTAAGTAAAAAGAAGGAGAAATATTGTTTTGAGTAGCGAGATCTAGTATAGATTTTACGTCGTTAGAATTAGAACTATTATTTTTAGAATTTACTTTTTTATCATCTGATCTCATATTACTAAGTTCTACTAAAGCGCTATCTAGTGATTTTACTAAAGCATTATCAAACATAATGCTGCCACTCCAGTCCGAATAAATATAACTTGCCGTTTCTTCGGTTTTTGTGCTCTTGTCTGCTGGTGGTGGGCTTGAAGTTGAGGGGCTAGTAGTATTTTTTAAGGCATTGTCAGGTGGGGTAGTGATTATTTCTGGTGTTTTTGTGCTAACAACTGGCGCTGTATTAGTAATAACGGGAGGGGTTGTTTTTACTACGGGATTTGTTTTGGTAATGACTGAGCTTGACCCTGGAGTGTCGGTGATAGCAGGTGTAGGAGTTACTATGTTTGGTATTGTAGTTGGATTTGATTGAATTATCGGTATCGCAGCCTTGATTCGGTCGTTGAGAAGCTTTATTGACTCAGGATCAATAACCACCTCATCTGCAGATGCATTATCCTGTGCCATAACATAGGAATGGAAGAAGATAATTGTTAATGTGAAATATAAATATTTTTTCATCTTATAGATCCTTAAAGTCCTTCCAGCTAAATACTATTTTTGCTTCCACTAGATTAGCTAAATCGCCTTTTGTTGCTTTAGATATAACGTCTTGTGTGAGAGCATCTTTCTTAGTCATTTCTAATGATTGTATTGTGATAAAGCCTGGAGCATTTTTCAATAAAGCATCAACGAATTGTAGCAATATTTCGTCGCTAACTGCTGAGGTTGTTACGGTTATGGTGCTTGATATTATGGCAGTGGTAGATTTTTTATATGCTCCATCTACTTCAGTTGGAGGAGTCATATTAATATCGGTTTTATCACTGATTTGGTAATGTTTTTTTAAGGCAGTCAGCATAGTTTGAAAATTATCAATTTCAAGGCCGTTGCGTTTTTCTCCTTTTTTATTAAGCTTTTCCCATATTTTTGATGCTTCTTTAATTTCTCTGATTTTATCTTCTAAGTCTGATAGTTTAGTGCTGGTTATGGCGGTTTCTTGTTCTGAGGCAGTAATCTGGTCTGAATATACCTGCGCTCTATTGTTAGAAAATAAAAATAATCCTGTGAGCAAGGCTAAAGTAGCAACATATACTATTCCGGCTCTTTTTAATCCTTCTATTAATTTAGTTTTCTTTGTAATTTCCATCCAATTTACCTATGATTTATTTTTGGGGCCAGTTATCTTTAGTTTTACAGGTATAATTTTATTTGCTTGTTTAAAATCAATATTATCAGTGAGTTTTGAATATTCTATATTATAGTTACTAAAGGCAGTATTTAGAATTTTAGTAAAATTATCGAAATCATCAAATAATCCCTGATATCCAGAATTGTTATTTATTAGCTCTAACTCAAGAGTCATCTGAATTTGTTTGTTATTATCTTGATTATTTTGTTCTGGAGTAGCAAAATTATAGGTAGAATTTTGCCGACTATCTGATGATATAATTTGCCAGTTTAAATTATTAACAAGAACTTTGCCATTACCTACATTAATAAAGTCATGAATTGTTTGTATAGGAGAATAATGTTCATTATTTGATAATATTTTATATAATGATATTACTTCGCTTATTTTAGTCACGTCACCCATAGAGCTTGCAATTTTCTTATCTTTTTCATAACTAGCTATAATGTTTTTTTTAGTATCATCCAAGCTTCGTAAGCGCTCTACAGTCGTGTATACTTGATATTCTATTGTGCTTAAATAAAGAAGACATGAAGGTATAATAACATAAAGCGGAAAAAATATAAGCTTTCTAATTTTTTCTAAGATAAAGAGATTTTTTACCGATTCGGGAATAAAAGATAATACAGGTTTACTATTGGCAAATAAAACAGATAGTAAAATATCTCCATATTTATCATCTTCTCCTACTACATGTTCATATCCTAGTCCGATTGCTGATTCTTGTGGAGTTAAAATAACGGCCTTAGATAGTGTTGCATTGATTTTCTGCAACGCTTTTTTGATATCTTTTGAAACTATTACATAGATATCTATTTTGTCGCTCTCTTGCAATGATAGTCTTTTTAGATATTCGAAGATATTGATAGCTTCTTGTTCTATTGTTCCAGCTATAAAGTTCGAGGTTTCTGTATTATCAACAGATATTTGCCTAGTAAAAGATAGTTTGTTGTTTTTAAAAGCAACTTGCCTGAATCCAGTAACTTTATTATGAGTGATAAATAATTGCCAATGATTGGCATTCGGGGTTGATTTATCTTTTTTTACTATAGCGGGTTTAGGCAAAAATACTTTATTAAATTGTCCTATAATTCTTTCTGCCTCTATTGGAAATAGATAGATGCCATCGAGTGGATTATCTTGCTCAATAACGATATTAAACCAGGTTGATAAAGGTTCTGTAAATGGAACGGATACTAATAAAAAATTCCAATCCATCCTTCCAATTTTATTTCTATCTATTAGGATAGATCCCTTTAAATGATTTTCTGGAAACATTCTATCGAGTTTTTTCTTAACTAGTCTGTTAATGCTGAAAGAACTAACGGCTGGTAATGATTGGTGAGTATAAGATTGTTCTATCAAATCAACTAATATAGATATGGGAACATCCTTATTATTAGCCAAAATTTCTTTAAGCTTTCCTATATCTGAGGGGGAATCTATGGCTACAAAAAGTCTTTCTTCCAAAACTTTTCCAGCTACTAAACTAAGAATAGCTCCATCATCTCCTATTATTAGGATGAATTTTTTTTTACTAGAGCTGACTGACTTGATTAAATTTTTTTTATTTTTTGTCATTTTGAATATTATTTAAGTCATTTTTATTCTATACTTGGTTCCTAGAAGATGTTACTATAGCACCGAAATCTTTACAAATTACTAAGAATAATAAATTTTAAATTAAATATCATGCAATATAAGACGATAAATGAAATTAGATCCAGTTTTCTCGATTATTTTAAAAAAAATAATCATAAAATAGTGCCCTCCAGTCCTTTGATTCCTTATAATGACTCATCATTAATGTTTGTGAATTCTGGTATGGTTCAGTTTAAAAATATTTTTACTGGTGAAGAAAAAGTAGATTTTACAACAGCATCTTCTAGTCAGAAATGTATTAGAGCTGGTGGTAAACATAATGATCTTGATAATGTTGGATATACTGCAAGGCATCATACATTTTTTGAAATGTTGGGTAATTTTTCATTTGGAGATTATTTTAAAGAGCAAGCCATTAAGCTTGCTTGGGATTTTTTAACAAAAGAACTTTGCTTGCCAAAAGAAAAGCTCTATGTGACTGTCTATCATGATGATTTGGATGCGCTGAATTTATGGAAAAAAATTGCAGGCCTTAGCGATGATAGAATAATCAAAATCAGCACCAATGATAATTTTTGGTCAATGGGCGATACAGGTCCTTGTGGGCCATGTTCTGAGATTTTCTATGATCATGGAGATAAAATATTTGGTGGACTTCCTGGGACTAAAGATGAGGATGGTGATAGGTTTGTAGAAATCTGGAATTTGGTTTTCATGCAATATGAGCAACTAGCAGATGGAAGTCGCATTAACTTACCTAAGCAATCAATTGATACTGGTATGGGTATAGAGCGTATTGGTGCGGTAGTGCAGAATCTTCATAATAATTATGATATTGACTTGTTCCGCAATTTAATTGCTGTATCAGAGGAATTATCAAAAACCAAAGCAACTGATGCTACTTTTGCTTCACATCGAATTATTGCAGATCATTTGAGGTCTTCTGGGTTTTTAATTGCAGATGGTGTGATGCCTTCAAATGAGGGTAGGGGCTATGTGCTTAGAAGAATAATGCGCAGGAGCATGAGGCATATTCATCAACTTGGGGTTAGAGAGCCTATGATGAATCTGATGGTGCCATATTTAGTTAGAGAAATGGGCGATTCCTATCCTGAATTAATCAGAGCTAAAGACTTAATTGTTGAGGTGATAAAACAAGAAGAAGAGAAGTTTGGAGCAACATTAAGCAAAGGTTTGAAGTTGCTTGATACGGAACTATCAACATTAGACCAGGGGAGTTTATTTTCTGGTGAAGCAGCCTTTAAATTATATGATACTTATGGATTTCCTATAGATATTACTAAAGATATCGTAGAAGGAAAAAATATTAAACTAGATGCAGCTGGTTTTGAATCTTGCATGCAAAAACAAAAAGAAATGGCTAGAAAATCTTGGGTTGGAAGTGGTGAAAAAATCGTTGATGAAATATGGTTTGATATTTACAACTCCCATGGTGCTACTGAATTTTTAGGTTATACAAAAACCAAGGCAACAGGTAATATCATTGCTATTATCGAAGATGGCAAGAATGTTACAAAAGCTAGCGCAAGTGATAAGGAAATTATCATCATCACCAACCAAACGCCATTTTATGGAGAATCTGGTGGTCAGATGGGTGATATAGGTATTATCACCAACGATAAAGACTTCACAATTAAAGTTACTGATACTAAGAAATATCTTGGAAAATTACATGCTCATGTTGTGGTTGTTGAAAAAGGTTCTGTTCAAATAGGTAGTAGTGCTAATCTTATTGTTGATCAGAAGCATCGCAATGAATTACGTAGTAACCATTCAGCAACTCATATTTTACATTATGTGATGAGAAAGCATCTCGGTGCTCACATTACCCAAAAAGGCTCTCTTGTATCATCTGAAAGGCTTCGTTTTGATATTGCGAGCCCCAAAGCTGTTACTAAAGAGGAATTGCTATTAATTGAAAGAGAAGTAAATGATATCATCAGAACAAATACTTTAGTTGATACTACAATCATGTCAGTTGATCAGGCCATTCAAAAAGGCGCTATGGCATTATTTGGTGAAAAATATAGCGAGGAAGTTCGAGTTGTCTCAATGGGTCCACAAGATGATCATTCCGTTGAATTATGTGGTGGTACTCATGTTAATGCTACTGGTGATATTGGTTGTTTCAAAATTATTTCTGAAAGTGCTATTTCATCTGGTGTTAGAAGAATAGAAGCGGTAACCGGAAATAATGCTATCTTATTATTTCAACAACAACATGGGTTGCTTGAAGAAATTGCAAGCTCTCTTAAATCTTCGAGATCTGATATTACGTCTAAAATCCAAGTTCTTATTAAAGATAAAAAAGATTTAGAAAAGAATGTAACAAACTTGAAGCAAGCAATATTAATTTCAAGTGACACAAGCTTGGTAGAGAAAATTAATCAGATTAATTTTATTTCAGATGTTTCTTCTGAGATAGAAGTAAAAGATATGAGAAAATGGGCTGAAGATTTAAATAAAAAACATGGAGATGCTATTGTTATTGTAGTGTCTACCATCGGAGGAAAATCTTCAATAGTAGTGTCTATTAGCGATAATTTAGTTGATAAATTCAACGCGGTTGAGTTAGTAAAAATTGCATCGCTTAAGCTTGGTGGTGCTGGGGGTGGTGGAAAGCCAAACCTAGCCCAGGGTGGTGGTTCGGATATTACTCATATTCAAGATGCAATAATAGCTGTTAAAAATGCGATCAGGTAAGTAATTTGTCTAAAACTAATATTAATGATTCTTTGGAATTGCTTACAAGAATCGTCAAAGACCATGTGAGTCCTTATTTAAAAAAGCTATATCTATCTGTGCTTTGCATGATTATTGTAGCTATTACTAGCGCTGCGCATATCGCGCTTATTAAGCCTGCATTAGATGACGTATTTTTAAAAAAAAATCACCAGATGTTGATATTATTGCCTTTAGTGGTGATAATGATTGCTCTGATTAAAGCTGCTTCTTCCTATTATCAAAATTATCTTATGCGCTATATTGGACAAAGAGTAATTACCGATATGCAAGTAAAGCTTTATAGTCATTTGCTATATTCTGATTTATCATTAATTATCTCTCAATCTTCTGGAAAAATCATCTCTAGATTTACCAATGATATAACAATTATGAGAGGCGCTGTATCTAATTTAATTACAGGAATGGTCAAAGAATCTCTTACGGTAATATTCTTAGTAGCTTTGATGTTTTATCAGGATTTTTACCTAACAATTATTGCATTTACAGTATTTCCATTGGCGGTGATACCAATTATCAATACCGGTCGTAAGATGAGGAAAATCTCAAGAAATACTCAGGAAGAATTAGGTAATTATACCTCCCGACTTGATGATAGTTTCCAATCAATTAGAATTATCAAATCATATAATAAAGAAGAATATGAAATAAAAAAAGCAGGAACCATTACCGAAAATATTTTCTCTCTTTATTTAAAGGCGATTAAAACTGATGCTATTTCATCGCCAATTATGGAGATGTTAAGTGGCATTGGTATTGCTCTAGTGATTTGGTATGGTGGGAGTAAAGTAATGGCAGGAGAGACTACTCCTGGTAGTTTTTTTGCATTTATTGCTGCATTTATTACTGCTTATAAGCCAGTCAAATCTCTATCTTCGCTCAATAACAATCTTCAAGAGGGATTGGCTGCTGCTAAAAGAGTATTTGCTATATTAGATAGTAAGTCAGAAATTAATGACAAAGAAAATGCTATTAATTTATCTCTTTCGAGTGCTGGTATTAAATTTGATCAAGTATCATTTGCTTATAATGAAGGTAAAAAAGCATTAGAAAATATTACTCTAGAAATTCCAGCAGGAAAAACAGCGGCTCTAGTTGGTGCTTCTGGTGGGGGTAAGTCAACTATCATAAATCTGTTACTACGTTTTTATGATGTAGCATCGGGTGCTATTTTAATTAATGATATAGATATCAGAGATGTAACGTTAAAATCCTTGCGAGAAAATATAGCTATTGTTACTCAAGATATCACGCTTTTTGATGATACAATCTATGCAAATATAGCATATGGTAAAGAAAGCGCTACTATGGATGAAGTAATAAAAGCTGCAAAAGATTCATCGGCTCATGAGTTTATTTCAGAGCTTGAAGATGGTTATAATACTATTATTGGTCAGAATGGTATGAGGCTTTCAGGCGGTCAAAGACAAAGAATCTCAATCGCAAGAGCAATGCTTAAAAATAGTCCTATTTTACTACTTGATGAGGCAACTAGTGCTCTTGATTCAATATCTGAAGCGCAGGTGCAAAAATCACTCGAACTACTTCGTGCACAAAGAACAACCCTTGTTATTGCTCATAGATTATCAACTATTATTAGTGCCGATATTATCTATGTGATTAAAAAGGGCAATGTTATAGAATCAGGAACTCATAATGAGTTGATCAAAAATAGCAAGGAATATTCAAAATTATATAATACAGGATTTAAATCCTAGATAAAATTTGATATTTGAATGCAATTGCCAAGTAAGTTATGTAAGGCTACCGTCAGCCAATCTTCATGATCTTCGTTCCGGTTTTCTTCTGTATTTAGAATATTTTGATATTCTTCTAATTGCGTTGCTATGGCTACTTGTTCCTCGCGATCATCTTGTGTTGCTATGGCTGCGTGTTCTTTGCTCTCAGCAATTTGTTCATTCATAATGTCAGGGAAAGGAGCGTTTAAAGGATTGGACGCAATATATTTCAAGGCATCAAACGGTTTAGGTTCATCTTGTGCGCATATATATTGTACTTGTCCGCAGTATTTTAAGTTGTGATTAAGTATTGTGTCTTTATTATGATTATAACATTTTTTAGTTTGAGTATTTTGTAAAGATGCTAAATTAGATTGCGATCTTTTTAAGCCATTTGGTTCTTCTTGTGTGCGCATTTATATCTACCATTTACCATGAATTTAAAATTTTTCGTGGCTCATTATATTAAATTACAATTATTTTTCAATAAAAATTACAGAGATATTAATTTTATAATGTGGGGGCGTAAAAGTTCTTAGCCGTAAAATACCAATTGATTATAAGTATTGGTAATCCATCCATAGTTGATCAATCCTCCCCAATAAATCGTGTGATCAAAAATGTTTGCGCCCCTGGAAAGACAATACTCGTATGCGTTTGTATAATAGTATGTGTTTGTATGATCTGATATCTCTTCATCATATAGTTGTTGCGCTAAAGCTATTTCCAAATCCGTTATATCTATAACGATTGATGGAACATGAAATCTTGGGGCTTCAGCTAGATAACGATTAACTTCTATTTTGTCTGCTAAACCATTATTTCGTATGTTGTATATTATTTGTTTCATATATTATTATAAATATAATTTATAAGGATAATTGTATTATACATGATTTGTAAACAAAAGTAACAAAATAATTATTTTTTAAACTTGTCTAGCTGACTAAATAATCCACCTGCAAGTATCAAAGTAATACCGATCATTTTATAATTATTCAGTGTTTCATTTAAGAATATCATACCTAGTAATATAACAAAAACAGGACGTAATATGGATAATATAGTCACATCAGATGCATTGATATAACGTAGTGCTTTGAGTAGGAAGTAAATTGGCAATATAGTGCAGATACTACCCATAGCTATAATCTTAATCCATAATGCAAGATCTGTAGGATAAGAAATAGCTCCTTCTCTTAATGATAAGATTAAGAATATAACTACATTACCACAGAATAACATCAATGAAGATAGCAAAGGATCAAGATGAGAAGCTTTGTTGCGGTTAGCTATGATATAAAAAGAATAAAGTAATCCAGAACAAAGAGCAATTAAGATGCCTTGTATGTTAAATCTTGATTCTTCATTAATCTGGAATAAAAATATTAGTCCAATAACTATGGAAGTAAAGGCGATGAAGTAAGATGGCTTTAGTTTTTGTTTGTCAAATATCCAGACATAAAGAGTTACGAATAAGGAGTGGGAAAAACAAATGGCAGAAGCAAGTCCAGTATCAATATATTCAAATGACTTAAAATAACAGAAAGTAGAAATGCTATAGAAAAAAGCAGCAGAATAGAAGGCTTTCAATAGTGCTTTTTTATCGAAATTAAGCTTGTCCCTTTTTAGGTAGACTACTAAAGCTACAACGATAGTTGCAATTCCATAACGCCATAATAATAAATTAGATACAGAGAAGTTTGCTTGTAATATTTTTTTAGCAATAGTGCCTGATGCTGCAAAAGAAAAAGCAGAAATTATTCCATAAAAAGTGCCTTTAAATTTATTACTATATGATGACATATTGCTCCCTTTTTTTAGTGCTATTTTTGAAGCTGATACTAACCTTGTTTTTGTAAAAGGCAAGTATAAAGAGAAGATGATATAATGTAAGGTTTAAATATCAGATTGACAGGAAGTTAACTCGATCTTCTCATGTTCGGAGAAATAAATTTCTCTCCGGGATGGTGGTATTCTTTTGTCCCGAGCTGACATGTATTAATAATAAATTAACTTTTGTTGTTTAATATTATATTAACATCAATATACAAAAGGGGAAACAAAGATGAATATAAAAGGTTTGATAACAGCTATATTTGCTGGGTCTGCAATTGTAAACTCAAGCAATCCTAATCCCGATAATAAATATCTTAGAGGGTCTCATGCTCCTGTGGCCATACCAGACTATGTTTCAGTAAAAACTTCAAGCAATATAGCTGTTTCAAATGATTTGTCTTCATTAGTTTCCTCAGAAGAGATGAAAAAGATAAAATCAGATGTATCTGGAAAAAGCAAAAAGCGCAGAAATGATCCTTTTACGATGGAATTTAGCAGACGACGACGTATGTTTGATCATAATAAGCCACAAGGAATGGAGCTATAAAGTTTATAAATATCTTTTTGCACTAATTTTTTTAAGATTTAACAATCTTATCAATAGCCATTACTTCTTTGAGTAACTGTTCTAGATCTTTGATATTAAGCATACATGAACCATCACTTGGTGCATTATCTGGATCTTGGTGAGTTTCAAGGAAGAGTCCTGCAATCCCCGCTGCTGTTGCTGATCTTGATAAGACTGGTACAAATTCTCTCTCCCCACCTGATTGATCACCAAGCCCGCTTGGTTTTTGCACCGAATGGGTTGCATCAAATATAACAGGAGCTCCGGTTTTTGCCATAATAGGTAAGCATCTCATGTCGGATACTAAATTATTATAACCAAAACATGCGCCTCTATCAGTTAGAGTTACTTGATTATTGCCAAAATGTTCCAACTTCTTCACCACATTTACCATATCACCTGGTGCCATAAATTGTCCTTTTTTGACATTAATGACTTTACCAGTCAAAGCTGCTGCTTCTAGCAAATCAGTCTGACGAGATAGAAGTGCTGGAATTTGCAATATATCAACAAAAGGAGCAACAATGGCACATTGTTCCTGGTGGTGAACGTCAGTTAAGATGGGGCAGTGATATTTATCTTTGATGCTTTTAAATATCTCCAAAGATTTTTCTAAGCCAACACCTCTTTTGCCATTTGCAGAAGTTCTATTGGCTTTGTCAAATGAGCTTTTATAAATAAAATTAATGGACATTTTTTTACAAAGAGAGGTGAGAAAATCAGCCATTTCAAGCGCATGGGACATAGATTCAATTTGACAAGGGCCAGCAATTAAAACTAAAGGCTGATTATTGCCCATTTTAAAATTAGCAATATTTATAATATTATTCATAACAAGCCCTCACAAAGGCACAAAATATTGGATGAGGAGAAAATGGTCTGGATTTTAATTCAGGGTGAAATTGCACAGCTACAAAGAATTTATGATTTTTTAGCTCTATAATTTCAGTTAAATTTCCATCAGGAGACATACCAGCAAAAACCACTCCCACTTTTTCAAAATTAGTTTTATAATTTAAATTCACTTCATAGCGATGGCGATGTCTTTCGGTAATATTAGACTTAGCATAAATTTTTTCAGCCATGGTGTCTTTTACTAAATTACAAGGATAGCTACCAAGTCTCATAGTGCCACCCAAATCATTAGTAGCCGTTCTTGTCTCGGTTGCTTGATCTTTTTGCCAAGCTGTCATCAGATCAATCACAGGATGTGCACATTCGCCAAATTCACCAGATGAAGCATCTTCTAACTTACACAAACTTCTTGCTATTTCAATCAATGCAAGTTGCATACCAAAACAAATACCAAAGAACGGAATATTATGAGTTCTTGCATAATTAATAGCCAAGATCTTACCTTCAATACCATCAATACCAAAGCCACCAGGAACTAAAATTCCTTTGATGTCTTGCATTTTTTCTTCGATATTTTCTTCAGTCAAAAGTCTTGAATTAATCCATTTAATTTTTACTTTAGTGTTAGTATCAATTCCTGCATGAACAAAACTTTCAGTGATAGATTTATATGCATCTCTGAGTTTGATATATTTACCAACAATAGCAATTTTTACTTCGCGTTGTGGGTTATTGATATTTGCAACAATCTTATTCCATACAGATAAATCTGGCTCTTTGGCATCTTCAATACCAAAAGCTTTGAGCACTTGCATGTCAAGTCCCTTCTCATGATATGCAATAGGTGCCTGGTAGATAGTTTTGACATCAAGAGCTGGTATCACATCTTCTGGTTTTAAGTTACAGAATAGGGCGATTTTTTGTAATTCTTTTTTAGGAATTTCTCGATCAGCACGACATAATAAAATATCAGGCTGAATACCAATTGACCTTAGTTCTTTAACTGAATGTTGAGTTGGTTTGGTTTTTAATTCGCGAGCAGAAGCTACATAAGGAACTAAAGTTAAATGAATAAATATGCTGCGAGCATGGCCAATTTCATAGCTTAATTGTCTGATTGCTTCATAGAAAGGTAGTCCTTCAATATCGCCTACTGTTCCACCAATTTCGCATAATACGAAATCTACATCTTTAGTATCTTTTAGGATAAATTCTTTGATTAGGTTGGTAACATGAGGTATAACTTGTACGGTACCGCCTAAATAATCGCCCTTTCTTTCTTTTTGTAAGAGGGTCGAATAGATCTTGCCAGTAGTAACATTATCGCCAATCTTAGCATCGACGCCTGTGAATCTTTCATAATGGCCTAAATCTAGATCGGTTTCTGCCCCATCTTCTGTGACAAAAACTTCCCCATGTTGCATAGGACTCATAGTTCCTGGATCAACATTTAAATAAGGATCAAGCTTTCTAAGACGAACTTTAAACCCTCTGGCTTTTAAAAGCGCTGCAAGACTGGCCGAAGCAAGGCCTTTTCCTAAGGAAGAGACAACCCCACCTGTAATAAAAATAAAACGAGTATTATTGATCATTTTGCAGGAGACTCAGCATGTTTATGATGTTTATGCTCTTTATGTTCTTTGTCTAATTTATCAATGATAGAATTATTTTTACTATTTCTAGCGGTGATATTAGCAAGCATTAAGCTATTGATCATAAATAAAGCAGCCAAAATCATTGTGGCTTTAGTCATGATAGTAGCTGCAGATTTGCTTGAAACCACTCCTTTGTTACCGCCTCCACCAAGGCCACTTATTCCATCGCTACTTGATTTTTGTAATAGGATAATACCCACTAAAAAAACTGCCAATATTATTTGCACTACTAATAGTATCATTTGCATATTAAAAACTCTTATTTAATTATTTTATAAAATTGTTCAAAATCAAGGCTTGCAGCCCCAACTAAAAGCCCATCTACTTGCCCTAAAGACAAGATCTCTTTTGCATTATCGCATTTTACCGATCCACCATATACTATTTTAAAATCCTTTTCAAATCTAATATATTCATGCATTTGGTTAATTTCCGTTAATGAAGCTGACTTTCCTGTGCCAATAGCCCAGATAGGTTCATAAGCTATGATGGTATTTTCTGGAGTTGAAGTAGGAGGAAGAGCAGATAATTGATTTAAAACAATATCATGACTCCTGCCTTCTTGTCTTTCTTCTAAACTCTCTCCCACGCAAATAATTGCTACCAAACCAGCTTTATGAGCATTGGTAATTTTTGCTGATATAATATCATTATTTTCCTTATGGTATTTTCTTCTCTCAGAATGACCAATTATCACATAATTACAGCCAATATTTTTAATCATGGCTGCACTAATATCTCCAGTACAAGCTCCAAAATCTTCCGCGTGAGCAGAGCAATTTTGGGCTCCCAAAGAAATATTTGTCTGGCTTTTAATTGAATCTATTAGTAAATCAGGGGGGCAAATCACCAAATCAACCGAGATATCGCCTGCTTCTGATATTTTTCTAGCAAGATTGATAGCCGGATCTTTTAGTAAATTCATCTTCCAATTAGCAATAACTAACTTTTTATTATGTTTTTTCATATCATTTTTGATAATTTATGTTTATTGAGCGCAAAATTTCATGTATTTAATTACCATAGGTTATCTTAATTTAATAGGAAAAAATAAAAATGCTAGAATCAATGCGCTCACTTGCAGATAAAAAAATAGTCAAATCACTTTTAGGAGTGGTGGTTGTTAGTTTTATTATTTTAGGAATAGGTGATGTATTTAAGGGCAAATCTACAGATGTTGCAGCCACTATAGATGGAAAATATAAAATCACTACTATGGAACTAAAGCAGCAAATTCGTAATGAAGTGCTACGTATTCAAAATTCATCGGGATTAACACTAACTGAAGAGCAAATAGAGCAGTTTAATCTTAAAAGAGTGGTGTTGGAACAAATAATCAATAGTAAATTACTAGAAATTGAAAGTAATAAATTAGGAATTAAATTATCAGATGAAACTATAGTTGATTTCCTAAAAAATCAACAAGCCTTTAAAAGTGAGCAGGGTGTTTTTGATCGCAATAGATTTGATAATATTTTAAAATCGATCAATATGAGTGAAATTGCTTATATAAATTCACTTAAAAAAGAGCTTACTACTAGATTCTTAATAGAGTCGATAAGTACTCAAGCGATTGATTCTGATTTATTTGCTCCATATGTCTATCTTCATAATAGCCAAACTCGCAATATAGATCTAGTTACTATGAATCCTAAGGATTTAGTAAAAGATCCAACTCCTGGCATGGATGAAGTTAAAAAATATTATGATGATAATATGAGATTATTTGCAATTCCTGAATATAGAAGTTTTAGCGCATTAGAAATATTTGCTAAAGATATGAAAGTAGATGTAAGCAATGAGGAGGTTAAAAAAGAATATGATGATTCTGCTACTGATTATGAGAATCAAAAATTCCTAGATGTAAAAGAAACTATTAGAAAAAAATTAATAGCTGCTAAATCAGATGCTAAATTATATGAATTGATGCAAGTAATCGAAGATGAATTCGCATCGGGTGCTACAATTGAAGAAATAGCTAAAAAACATCAAGTAGCAATTGCAGAATATGATGGGATTGACAAAGGCGGCAAAGACAAATCATCTCTTGTAAAAATAACCTCAGGTAATTTTGATTTATTAGAGGCTGCTTTTTCTAATGATGATATTACTACTTCGCCCGTTACTATGAAATCTGATCATAGTGGGTTTTTTATAGTTAAGTTAAATAGCATTGCCCCATCTAGCATCAAGTCTTTTGATTTGGCCAAAGAACAAGCAAGCAATATGCTGGTTGCAGAGCAACGTAAAAATATGGCCTTAGATGTAGCAAAAGACATTAAAAAACAATTAGCTGATGGTAAGACATTGGATTCATTGCCATATAAATTTACAATTAATCATAATGTCAGCCTAATGCGTAATGATACTAGTTTGCCTAGTGATTTGCTGGCCGGAATCTTTAAGTTAAAAATACAAGAAGTAAGCGAAGTATTTGAATCTCAAGGTAAAATTATCATTGGGGTAGTTAAGTCTATCAATAATAAAGAGTTAGATAAAAAAGATCCTGCCTATTTAGCGCTTGATAATCAAGTCAGATCAGTTTTAAGCAATGATGCGATAGAATCATATATTATTTACTTGCGTAAGAAACATCAGGTGAAGATTAATTTGTAATTATATAAGGGGATATATTCTTAATGAATAATCCCCATTTGTCAAAGTTTATCGATTATATCAAAGTGGGCCGGCGATATTCCCATGGACGAATTGATCTACAAATTCATTATCGCTTGAAAATAGATTGTCTATTTTTCCATCCCAGATAATATTTCCCTTATGGATCATGGCTACTCTTTTGGCTATTTGCTTAACGCTATTCATATCGTGTGTGATGGTAATAGTAGTAGCCTTTAGTTCCTCAGAGCATCTAACTATCAAATCATTAATCACATTGGCCATGATAGGATCAAGCCCCGTGGTTGGTTCGTCGAAGAATAATATTTCTGGCTCGGTAGATATGGCTCTTGCAAGTGCTACGCGTTTTTGCATGCCACCTGATAATTCAGAAGGATATAGCATGCCTATATTATTTGAGAGTCCTACTTTTGATAATTTATCAAAGGCAATTTCTTTGGCTTGAGCTTTGGTCTTTAGTTTATTATTAACAAGTGCAAAAGCTATGTTTTCCCAGACAGTTAAACTATCAAATAAAGCTCCTCCTTGAAATAGGAAGCCAAATTTTTTGGTTAAGTTTCTGTAGTTTGTATTGGAGATATTATTAACTTCCATGCCATCAATTTTTATTGATCCTGAATCTGGTTCTATAAGTCCTGCTATGGTTTTGATTAAAACAGATTTCCCAGTGCCAGAGCCACCAATAATAACAATAGCATCTCCTCCGGCTATTTCTAGATTAACACCAGATAGCACGTGGTTGCTTGCAAAAGATTTATTTAGATTACTAATTGATATATATGATTTCATTTTGCGAAAAATAATGCTGTGGTTAAATAGTTAAATAACAGAATCAACATAGAGGATGATACTACGGCCGTAGTAGTGGCGTTTCCCACCCCTCTTGCTCCTCTATCGGAATAAAAGCCAGAATAACATCCCATAATAGCAATGATAAAGCCAAAAATCGCAGCTTTGACTAGTCCGGATGCGACATCTTGGAATTCTAAATATTTCAAACTATTTTGAATATATAAATTTGCATTAAAGCCTAGTTTGTAAACTGATACTAAATAACCTCCCATAATACCAATAACATCGGAAATTAATACTAGTACTGGTAGCATCAGTACTGATGCTATGATTCTTGGTGTAACTAAATATTTAATAGGATCAGTAGCTAAAGTGGTAAGTGCGTCTATTTGTTCTGTAACTTTCATGGTTGCTATTTCTGCGGCAATTGAAGCGCCTATTCTAGAAGTTACCATTAATCCTGCTAGTACGGGTCCGAGTTCTCTGGTAATTGATAATACTACTATGGTTGCAATTGAGCTTTCAGAGGCTGAAAATCTAGAAAATCCGGTATAGCTTTGTAATGCTAGTACTGCTCCAGTGAAAATTGCAGTCATGCCAATTACAGGAAGTGAGAAATAACCAACATCAATAATATGTGTGATGACATTGCGAAAATAAAATGGTCGACTAAAAATGCCCAAGACCCCTCTAAGTGCAAAGATCACAACTTTTCCTATGTTAGTAATTAGCGAAATAAATATTCTACCTATGGCTGTTATCATAAACTACATATCATTTTTGAATTATCATTAGACTCTGATGCTACTATTAACCCAATAATCTTGCAATAGATTTTTTTAAAGCCAGATAGATTCAAACGATAGAATGGCTCGTCTTCTTAAAATTTTATAACCTATCTATAGTTTCTATAAATAGATCTATTAATCTATGGGATTTATAAAAAATCCTAACTTATGTTAAAAGACTTCTTTATTTTTGTAATTATTTATGCTACTATACGCCTAATTGTTGATGTAATAACAATGCACTATTTCCATTTTTTTTATTTTTCAAAATGTTACGGGAGTTAATATGTCTGATATAGCTACATTTTATGTTGGTGATAGAGTTGTTTATCCTGCGCATGGAGTAGGGCAAATTATGGGCGAAGAAAGCCAGTTAATTGGCGGGTTGGAGATTAGTGTATTTGTAATTAGTTTCGTCAAAGAAAAAATGACCTTAAGAATCCCTGTAAAGAGAGCTGCTGCAACTGGGTTGCGTCAGTTAAGTTCTGATAATGAAGTGCAGAAAGTCATGTCTATCTTGCAAGGCAAGCCTAAGTCAAGCAAAGGTATGTGGAGTAGGCGAGCTCAAGAATACGAAGGGAAGATCAATTCGGGAGATATTACCTCTATTGCGGAGGTAGTTAGAGATCTTCATAAAAATGTGGATGATCCAGAAAGATCTTATAGTGAAAGGGTGATTTATGAGTCGGCTTTTAACAGGTTGGCTAGTGAGTTAGCGGCTGTGGGAAATATAGAATCTGCTAGCGCCTCAGAAAGAATTTCGGAAATTTTAAAAGATAAATATGCGGCTTAGTATTTATTAATCTGTAAAGCTTGTTAAATATCCTATTGCAAATGATGAAAAAAAGTGTATTTTGAGTTTTTGCCTAGATAGGGTAAAAATTATTAAAATACAAATTATGTTTGTTTGTGTACTTAAAAAAGACTGATGTCTTTGAAATTTAAGTAATATTTTAGTGTAACCAATTTTTTAAGAAGAGATTTATATGCCTCTCTACGAGTCGACGTTTATAGTACGTCAGGATATGTCCTTAAATGATGTTGAAAAATTAACTGAGAATTTTTCAAAAATTATAACAGATAATGGTGGTCAAGTAGCTTATACCGAATATTGGGGTTTGCGTAATTTGTCATACATAATTAATAAAAATAAAAAAGGTCACTATGTGATGTTTTCTCTAGATGCGCCTTCTTCGGCCGTTGATGAGATGGAGCGTCTTATGAGGCTTAATGAAGATGTGCTTCGTAATGCTACTTTTAAAGTTGAGTCTTTAATTACGGAAGCTTCTCACATGATGAAGGGTTCTTCTGATGATGAGGCTCCTGATGTAGTTGAAGTAGTATCAAATGACAATTTGGGTGGAGAAATTTAAATGAGTACTCAATCAGTTCCAGAAAACAAGGGATATACTGCAACTTCCGCTTATGGTGCGCAAGCAACCAATAAGCCAGTCTTTTTTAGACGTCCTAAAAGCTGTCCGTTATCAGATGTTCCAAGCTCAGATATAAATTATAAAAATATCAAATTGCTAACGCGCTTTATTTCGGAAGGTGGAAGAATATTGCCTAGTCGTATTACTTCTGTATCTACATCAAAACAACGTGAGTTGAAAGTTGCCATCAAAAGAGCTAGATCTTTGGCTTTACTTCCTTTTGCTCAAAAATAAATTTAAAAAGGTAACATAATTATTATGGAAGTTATTTTATTAGAATCAGTTCGTAAGCTTGGTATCGCAGGCTCGAAAGTTAAAGTTAAAGATGGTTTTGGTCGTAATTATCTAATTCCTTTTAGTAAGGCGGTTAGAGCTACAAAAGATAATATCGCTGTATTTGAAGCAAAGAAAGCTGTTATTGATAGTGAAAATGCTAAAAATCTTTTAGCCGCCCAAGAAAAAGCAGCTAAATTAGATAATTTACAAGTTTACATCATAAGGCAAGCAGCAGATGATGGTAGATTATTTGGTTCGGTTGGATCAAAAGATATTATTGTCGCTATTCATGAAAAAGGACATACTGAGATTGAGCGTAACAACGTGATCTTAAGTAAGCCAATTAAAACTATAGCTTCTCATGATGTGGTGGTGAGTTTGCATCCTGAAGTTAACATTGTTGTTAAAGTAAATGTTATTCGTTCAGAAGACGAAATAGTCAAGCAAGACTAATATTATAGTGTATCTCTTTTGAGAATTGTGATTTTAAAATCAATCATAATTCTCAAAAGATCAATTTCAATATATCTTATAAAAAATAATAGAATCCCAAATATTTTATATGAAACTAAAAAAAATTACTAAATCAGTATTTTTTAGAAAGATATTAGGATTACTTATATATTTATATATAGTGTTCTGCTATAAAACTAGCAAATGGTCGATAGTTGACTT
>JYHA01000030.1 GCA_000970895.1 Candidatus Arcanibacter lacustris | reverse complement strand
TAGAGGTGGTTTTAGAGCTCGGTGTTGACCCAAGACATTCTGATCAAATGGTTAGAGGTGTTGTTTCTATGCCAAATGGTACTGGTAAAAAAGTAAGAGTTGCAGTATTGGCTAAAGAAAACAAACAAGAAGAAGCAAAGGCTGCTGGTGCTGATATAGTTGGTGCTGAAGATTTGATTGAAAAAATCAAAGCAGGTGAAATTAATTTCGAACGTTGTGTTGCAACTCCTGATATGATGGCAATGCTTGGTTCTGTTGCAAAAATCTTAGGTCCTAAAGGTTTGATGCCTAATCCTAAGCTTGGAACGGTAACTATGAATGTTGGCGAGGCTGTTAAGTTAATTAAGAGTGGCCAAGTTGAATTTAGAGTTGAAAAAGCAGGTATTGTTCATGCTGCTTTTGGTAAGGCGAGTTTTACACCAGAAATGCTTAAAGAGAATGTGAAGGCTTTAGTTGATGCTGTTGTTAAAGCTAGACCATCTGGTGCGAAAGGGACTTATTTGAAGGAAGTGCATATGTGCTCTTCTATGGGACCATCTTGCAAGATAGATTTAACCACAATTAGTGCTTAAATAAATATTAGAGATATTGGAGAATTTTAAGTGGATCGTTTACAAAAGAAACAACTTGTTTCATCAATTGCTGATAAGTTGCAAAAATCATATACAGTTGTTCTTGTTCATTATCATGGATTGACTGTAGCAGAAATTACTAAATTAAGATGTAATATGATGCAAAATGGTGCTGAATTTATGGTGGCAAAAAATAGCTTAGCTAAGCTTGCTCTTGTTGGTACTGTTTTTGAACAATTAGCTCCTTTAATGACGGGGCCTACTGCTATTGCTTTTTCAGAAGATCCTATATCTGCTGCAAAAGTAATTGTACAGTTTGCTAAAGAGAACGACAAATTAATTATAGTCGGAGGAGCAGCTAATGATAGTATTTTAGATGTAGCTTCTGTGAAGGCTCTAGCTTCTATGCCGTCTCTTGATGAATTAAGAGGTAAGATCATCGGAATATTATCAACTCCTGCTACAAGAGTTGCTACAGTTCTTGCTGCTCCTGCTTCTGGTCTTGCTAGAGTAATATCTGCTTGGTCTAAAAAAGGTAGCTAAAAAATAATTATGTAATGATGCATAATTTTGTTTAATAAAATATCGGTTTTTTTATCTAAATATTTATTTAAATGATATTTAATCAGTTGCAACTTTATATTTATTTTAGTATAAGGGCGTATCTGCTAGATAATATTTAATTTTTTATAGATAATCGTAGTGTGTAATTAATTTAACTTAGAGGTATAAAATGACTAACTTGGCAAAAATAGCTGACGAATTATCAACATTAACAGTAATGCAAGCTGCTGAGCTTTCAAAAATGTTAGAAGAAAAATGGGGTGTTTCTGCTGCTGCTCCTGTAGCTGCTGCTGCGGCTGCTGCTCCTGCTGCTGCTGCTGAAGTACAAACAGAATTTTCTGTAGTTCTTGTTAAAGCTGGTGACAAAAAAATCAACGTAATTAAAGAAGTAAGAGAAATCACACAATTAGGCTTAAAAGAAGCTAAAGATTTTGTTGATGGTGCGGAATCGGCTCCAAAAGTAGTTAAAGAAGCTGTATCTAAAGATGAAGCAGAAAAACTTAAAGCTAAATTAGAAGCTGCTGGTGCTACTGTAGAAATAAAATAGTTACCATAAATAGCTTGATTTTAATGAACTAAAAGCGGATATGTTGATTTAAAACATATACTTATCTGCTTTTAGTTTATTGCTATTTGCTATATTTATCTAAAAACATTATTTAATGATTATTATTTTAAATATAAATGATGTTTATTCTATACTCAGGAGTGAATAGAAATACTAATTTATTTTTGAGTGACGAGTGTGCGGAGTGTATACAGAAATATATGAGCACGCGAGCCCACGATAAAAATAAAGAGAGTATTTTCATTCTTGAAGAGTATATAAAGTTTAAATAATGTTTAGTAATAATTTTGTTATTATTTGTATCTTATTTAGAATAATATAATTTTATTTATCCCATTGAATTCGAACAAATAATATTATTTGTTTTATTTTTTATTGAGTCTATTATGACTTATAAAATTTAAAACAACATTATAATTAATAATCGAATCAAAATATTATTGTTCTAGTTAAGACTACAATAATTTTGTCTATAAAGCTGCAGTTTTGGAGAAAATATGTTACACTCATTTACCTCGAGGAAACGTCTACGTAAAAGCTTCGGGAGAATTACTCAAGTCGCCTCTGTTCCTAATTTAATAGAAGTTCAAAAAAAATCTTATGATGATTTTTTGCAAATAAATAAAAAGCCAAGCGAAAGAATCGATAGTGGCTTGCAAGAAGTATTCAAATCAATCTTCCCAATCGCAGATGTAGCAGAAACCGCTACTTTAGAATTTGTTTCATATGATTTTGAACAACCAAAATTTGATGTTGAAGAATGTAATCATCGAGGAATTAATTTTGCATCAGCTCTTAAAGCTACCTTACGACTTATTGTTTGGGAAAAAGATGAAGATACTGATTCAAGAGAAATCAAAGGTATTAAAGAGCAAGAAGTATATATAGGTGATATTCCTTTAATGACTGAAAATGGTACTTTTGTAATTAATGGTACTGAAAGAGTGGTTGTATCTCAAATGCACAGATCTCCTGGTGTGTTTTTTGATCACGATAAAGGAAAGACTCATAGCTCAGGAAAATATCTATATTCAGCAAGAGTTATACCTTATCGTGGGTCATGGTTAGATTTTGAATTTGATGCTAAAGATTTATTATATTTCAGAATTGATAGAAGAAGAAAATTATACGCTACAACTATTTTAAAAGCACTTGGTCTTACTTCAAAAGAAATTTTAAATACATATTATAGTAATGTTATTTACAAAAAAACTAAAGATGGCTGGGCTGTTCCATTTAATTTAGAAAAAATCAAAGGACAGAAATTAGTAAAAGATTTGATCGATGCTAAAACTGGTAAAGTAGTAGCTGAAATTGGTACTAAAATTACTCAAAGAATTGGTAAGAAACTGCTTGAAGATGGTTTAACTGAATCATTAGTTGATGCTGATGATATTATTGGTAGTTTTATTGCAAATGATTTGATTGATGATGATACAGGTGAAGTATTCATTGAGTCAGGCACAGAATTAAAATTAGATAATTTAGCTCTAATTGAAAAATTAGGCATTAAAGAATTGTCTATTTTAGCGATTGATAATATCAATGTTGGTCCTTACATTAGAAATACATTATTCGCTGATAAAAACATCTCATCAGAAGATGCTTTAATTGATATTTATAAAGTGATGAGACCTGGCGAGCCTCCAACAGTTGAAGCTGCACAAAACCTATTTGACGGATTGTTTTTCAATCAAGATAGATATGATCTATCCACTGTTGGTAGGGTTAAATTAAACTCAAGATTAGATTTAAATATTGAAGAAAAAATAACTATTCTTGATAAGTCTGATATTGTTGAAATTGTTAGAAAAATCGTGCAATTAAAAGATGGTATTGGTGATATTGATGATATTGATCACCTTGGAAATAGAAGGGTTCGTTCTGTTGGTGAGTTGATGGAAAATCAATTTAGAATAGGGCTAGTTCGTATGGAGAGATCTATATTAGAGCGTATTAGCGCTGTTGAAATTGATACTGTTATGCCTCATGATTTGGTCAATTCAAAATTATTGATGGCAGTAGTAAGAGAGTTTTTTGGAACTTCTCAATTGTCACAATTTATGGATCAAACTAATCCATTATCAGAGATTACTCATAAACGTAGATTGTCAGCTTTAGGACCTGGTGGCTTGACTCGTGATCGCGCAAGTTTTGAAGTGCGTGACGTTCATCCTACTCATTATGGTAGAATTTGTCCTATTGAAACTCCTGAAGGGCCGAATATTGGTTTGATCAATAGTATGGCTACTTTTGCTAGAGTTAATAGACATGGATTTATTGAAAGTCCTTATAGAAAAGTAGTAGATGAGCATGTAACTAATGAAGTTATCTATCTTTCTGCAATAGAGGAAGGAAAGTATATTATTGCTCAAGCGAATGCTGAAGTTGATGAAAAAGGTAAGATTATTGCTGAATTAGTAAGTTGTCGTAAGAATGCTGATTTTATTTTTGTAAAACCATCTGAAGTTGATTTTATTGACGTATCTCCAATGCAACTTGTGTCAGTTGCTGCATCTCTAATTGATTTATTGGAAAACGATGATGCTAATAGAGCTTTGATGGGATCGAACATGCAACGTCAAGCTGTGCCTCTTATTTATTCTGATGCACCA
>JYHA01000029.1 GCA_000970895.1 Candidatus Arcanibacter lacustris | reverse complement strand
AAAAATAGCAAAATCTATCGATGTAAACAGCTTAGATAATAATTTCAAAAAAGGACAAGCCGTTTGCGCAGCTGAGAATATTGATCAAAAACATTAAAAATATACTACTTCACTATGAGGGATGAAAATCCCTCCCCTTTCCTAAAATCTCATACCAAATACCATAAATAATTATACATTTTCCAAAGCTAATGAAATCTTAATATTTTTCGTTTAATAATTTTTATAAGAACAAATTCATCATGTCTAATATTTATTGGCATGATTTTTGCATCATATAAAAATATACATTTAAAAGGAAAATTAATGACTGACGCAATTAACATAGCCCTATCAAAACAAATGGGATTATTTAGAAAAACAGAAGTTATTGCAAATAATGTTGCCAATGCCAATACGGCTGGCTTTAAAAAAGAACTTGTTTTAAACAATGAGTTTAAATTAAAAAATGAGTATGAATCAGTATCTTATGCCAATGACGCAGCAACTATAATAGATACAGCTAGTGGTGCCGTCACTCAGACAAATAGACCATTAGATATGGCAATTGTTGGCTATGGATATTTTAAAATCAACACCCCACTAGGTCCAAGATATACTCGTAATGGAAAATTTGGTACCGATAGCAATGGTGTATTAGTAGATGGTAATTTTTTCCCAGTAGCAAGTAAAGATGGGGATGTTATTACCATACCAGTAGGAGTTGAAGTTAATATCGATGAATATGGACAGGTAGTTTCAAAGGATCAAGTGCTAGGTACAGTAGGTGTTTTTGATTTTGATTCAGAACTGTCTCTACAGCCAGTTGGAGGAGGATTATATAAATCCGATGCAGAAGAAAAAAACTCTCTCAATTACCAAATAATTGGCGGAGCATATGAAGAGTCCAATGTAAATAGTGTAATAGAAATGCAAGATTTGATTGAAACTCAACGTTATGCAGGAATGACTAACAATATAATTAATATTGTTGAAGAGTTAGAACAAAATGCGGTGAAATCTTTATCAGATAGCGCCAAACAATAACTTAAATAAGGAGTTCATAACATGGTAGATAGAGCACTTGGAATAGCAACTACAGGAATGATGGCTAGAGAAACTGATATCGCAGTTATTTCTCACAATTTAGCCAACATTAGTACTAATGGCTTTAAAAAACAAGTTGCTCAATTTCAAGATCTACCATATCAGCTCATTTCTAGAGCTAGCAACAATGGCTCAGTATCTACTGCGGGCCTATCCATAGGCCTAGGCACCGAATTATCAGGAACATATTCATTAAACACTCCTGGTGATTTACTGACTACCTATGGCGAACTTGATTTCGCTATTGATGGCACAGAAAGTAGTAGAGGTTATTTTAAAATAGATATGCCAGATGGAACTATCGCTTATACTCGCGATGGCAATTTTAATAAGAATGCTAATGGAGAAATAGTAACTAAAGCAGGATA
This sequence comes from Candidatus Arcanibacter lacustris, assembly GCA_000970895.1. Taxonomy (GTDB): domain Bacteria; phylum Pseudomonadota; class Alphaproteobacteria; order Rickettsiales; family Arcanibacteraceae; genus Arcanibacter; species Arcanibacter lacustris. The sequence continues at coordinate 36,476 of JYHA01000029.1, read as the reverse complement.
TACAGTAGCTCCAGGAATTTCAGTTCCACAAGGCGCCTCTATTAAAGTAGATGAATTTGGAAATATTTACGCAACCTTACCCGGTAATAATGGAGCACAAAACCAAATTGGTACCTTTGATATAGCAGATTTTCCTAATACTTCTGGCCTTCAACCAGTTGGTGGCAATTTATTCATTCAAACTCCGTCATCTGGAGATGTAATAATAGGAACAGCTGGAACAAATGGCCTTGGAAAGGTCGCACAAGGAAAATTAGAAGCCTCTAACGTTGTACCAGTTAATGAACTAACTGATCTAATTACCGCCCAAAGGGGATATGAGCTCTGCTCCAACATCATCAAAGCCTCAGATGAGATGTTACAAACTGTAAATAGAATGAAGTCTTAAAGTAGCTAATCTTCCTTAATCATATCCATAGACTTTAAATAATATGGATCTGATTTTGGTAGTTGCTTACTTGCGATTTTTGCAAATCTGGTGGATTTTTTATCATCACCTAGTAACAAATACATTTTAGCTAGGTAATAATTTGCCATACCAACTTTTCCTTTTTTACCATAGGCTCTTGCTAATTGATCGAGATTTTCAAGAGGAATATCACCTTGCTTATTAGTTTTTTTGAGTAGTTCTATGGATTTATCTAATTTACTCTTAGTAAGCTTGCCCATATCCACCGCTTCAATTAATGCAGATGCGTATTCATATGAAATTAAATTTGATCCTCTTAGTGAATATGCTTTTTGATATTGCTCTAACGATTCAATAACAAGTCCATTCTCAAAAAGAACTTGTGATTTTAATTCATAAAAATAGGGATTTTCTGGTTCTTTATGAATCAATTGATCGATAAGTTTTATCGCTTCATTCTTATGATTAGTTCTAAAATTAATAATAGATTTAGCATAGATATAATCATCTTGGGATTTGCTAGATAAAATTGGCCTTGTAGGCTCTAGAAAAGCACTAAGCTTTACCATTGCTCTTATATATTGATTTTTAATATTAGAGGGTATCATACTATGTGGATATTTTGTTTTTTCCATATAGCCGGTAATAAATTGCAAACGTTCAGCAGGCATTGGATGAGTGATTGAATATGGGTTGATTTTTCCATAGAGACTTGCATCTGCTTGTCTAAAATAATCCATAGTTTTTTTAAGTCCTATGGGGCTATTTTTAGATTTTTCTAATAATTCTACAGCAATTTTATCAGCAGATTGTTCCTGTTGTCTGGAATAACTAAGCATAGATTGCTTACCTATATGCATCGAACCGCTAATGCCTGCCATTGCTAATTCTGGAGCAGACATAGCAAGACCAATAGCACCGAGTATCACAGCAGATGCCACAGAATTTGTAGCAATATTCCTGTATCTTGTATCTAATTTAGCTAAATGCCCGCCTAAAATATGACCAAGTTCATGAGCAACCACTCCCATTACCATATCTGGATCATCATAGAATTTGAGAAGCAATCCACTATGGATAAAAACCATAGTTTGATTAGCAACAAAAGCGTTGATTGTGGGATCATCTACTATCACCACACGCATGCTACTAGGATTAATAGAGGCAGCCCTAAATAATGGCTCTATAAGTTTTTCAATACTCGATTCAATCTCATCGTCACGAATAATAGAAAAGTTTTTTTGGGCGAATGCGAGATTTGCCTGTAGGAAAATTATTAGTAATAGAATTAAAGCCCTATTCATTTTCTGAAAAGAAATTATCGTATTTATCTTCCATATTTTTATATTTTTCATGATCCGGTAATGGATCTTTTTTAACAGAAATATTTGACCACTTACCCGCATATTCTTTGTTGATTTTCAGCCAATTAATATCTACATCCGCATCCGATTTAATCGCCTCTATCGGGCATTCAGGCTCGCAAACCCCACAATCGATACATTCATCAGGATTGATCACCAGCATATTCTCACCTTCGTAAAAACAATCTACAGGACAAACCTCCACGCAATCTGTATATTTACATTTAATACATGCTTCTGTTACTACATATGTCATTTAATTTAAAACCCTTAATAAAAATATTTGCTTTGTAATCGTTGAATTTTATGATTTATTATTTCAGACTTTACTCTAATAAACAATATCCAGAAAAAATAAAATAGGCAAGCCAAAGCCATCACCAACAAAGGTTTTAACATCGAAGGATCAATAGCAGATCCTCCTGATCTAATAATACTTGCTGGCTGATGTAGACTATTCCAAAAATCAACTGAGAATTTAACTATAGGAACATTAACAAAACCAATAATAGCTAAAATTGCCAGTGATATGGCAGTTTTTTCCCTGTTTTTTGAAGATAGATCAATAGCAATATAGCCTAGATAAAAAAAGAAAAGTATCAGTAGTGAGGTGAGTCTTGCATCCCACACCCACCAAGCACCCCAAATAGGCTTTCCCCACATAGAGCCAGTCACCAAAGTAATGAAAGTAAAATTACAACCAATTAATGCAGATTTGCGAGCGATAATATCGGCAAAATTACTGCGCCAAATCAGATAAGAAACACTCGAGGAAGCCATAAAACTATAGATAAATAAAGACATCCAAGCAGCAGGAACATGTATATACATAATCCTCACCGCTTCTCCTTGTTGATAATCAGCGGGAGATACAACCAAAGCCCAATATAAACCAACTGCAAATAATGACAGACTCATTATCGCAAAAAATACAATAAGCCCATCTGCTATTTTAGCAAAATAATATGGTGTGAAATATTTATGCATTATTTAATTACATCTTATAGAAATTTTATAGCCAAGAATATGGCAGAAGATATCAGTCTTTAGGTAACATTTCAACTATTTTAGAAATGACAGGCATATATTTGACAAGCCCAACTAGTAAAATCCCAATCATTGAGGCAAAACCAGCACCAACAATAGCACCTATGTATATAATCACACTCTTTCTAGAATTTTCAATCATATGCTCCGTAATTTCAAATCTGGCATTTATCCTTTGCTCTACAGCATCAAACCTGGCATCTATGGCTTTTTCTAAATTATCTATTCGATCGATAACTTTATCCACCCTATGATCAACCGCATGAATATCTTCGCGTTTTGCAAAATCATTAGACAAATCCTGATCTTTTAGTGCAACATCTATAGCTTCTGCAATACCTTCTGCCAGATCATGATCAACTTTATAATTATTTTCCAGGAGTTTACGTATTTTTAAAATATCAACCCTTGGCATATTTATTCTTGCGTATTCATTCATTGTAATATCATTCATTTTAATTCTCGTTAATGATAATTAACTATATTTGTCAATTATAACATCTTTACGAGAATTATTGCAAGTAGTAATTTTATCTCATAATTCATTACAAGTCAGAGTCTTAAGAGCCAGCGCATGAACCTGGCTCTTAAGCTCATCTTCTAATAATTTATAGATCATTTTATGACGGACAACCATTGATTTACCCACAAACTGCTCAGAAACTATCCTTACATTAAAATGGCTTTCACCAGATCCATTATGACCCTTATGCCCTGCATGCTTAGAGCTTTCATCTATAATTTCTAAGACTACCGGCTTTAAGCATGCGAGTTTTTCTCTGATAATATCTGCAACACTCATTATCAAGCAGAGGCAAGTTCTAGGAACTTATTGAGTCTCTTAGAAAAAGCACTACTATCTTTAATAGGCTCACCCTCTATGATACAAGCTTGATCAAATAGAATTCTTACCAACTCCCCACATTCACTATCATCTTTATTGGCTTTTAATTTAGATGCAAGATTGATAATAATTGGATGCTTTAGATTAACCTCTAAAATTTTAGCAGAAGAACTTGCTAATTGTTTTTGCTCCATTAAAAATCTCTCCATTTTAATATCCATCGCACCTTCTGCAACAGTTAAACAAACTGGACTATCAACTAATTTATGAGATTTCTTTACTTCCCTGACAGTAGAGCCTAGTTCCTCTTGGAAATAAGCTAGAATATCCTCTTGCTCTTTTTTAGTCTCCTCACTTTGGGTTTCTTCTTCTTTATTTTCAAGCTCAATACCAGCACGAGTAACTGATTTTAATGAAGTTTCTTTATATTTATGTTCAACATTAACCCAGAAATCATCAACCTTGTCAGAGAATAACAATACATCCATGCCTTTTTTTAAGAAACCTTCGAGTTGTGGATTGCTTGCTGCCACTTCACTTGCTTCTTCATTTAAATAATAGAAGATCTCAGTCTGACCTTCTTTCATATTAGCGACATATTCATCTAATGTGATCATTTTTCCAGTAATGGCGCTTTTAAATAAGCATATTTCAAATAGATTCTCTCTATTTTCCATATTTTCACATAAGCCCTCTTTCAATGCTGCTCCAAAATTATTCCAGAAACCATCATAAGCTTCACGATCATTTTCAAGCTTTTTCTTTAGCTCAGAAACAACACGCTTAATGATTGATTTTTTGATTTTTTCAAGCACATTATTATGTTGCAAAGTCTCACGAGAGATATTTAATGGTAGATCTTGAGAATCAACAACCCCTCTTAAGAATCTAAGCCACGAAGGAACTAGATCAACCCCATCTTCTGCTATGAATACTTTTTTAACATATAGCTTCACTCTGGTTTTGCGATCAGGGTGGAATAAATCAAAAGGTTTATTAGTAGGAACAAATAAGAGGTTAGTATATTCAACCATACCTTCATTATGATTATGCAAAGTTAAAAATGGCTTATCTGGAGAAAATGATATTTGTTTATAAAATTCCTGATATTGCTCTTCTGTTACTTCTGACTTTGACTTAGTCCAAAGAGCCGTACCCTTATTGATAGTTTCTATATTATCCTGCTCATCTTTGAATGATATCGGAATTGAAATATGTTCAGAATAGGTGTTAACTATATGACGTATGCGGAATTTATCCAAATAATCTAGAGCTGTATCTTTCAAATGTAGCGCTATTGTAGTTCCTCTTTCTACTGCCGCGTCAGATTCTACAATTGAAAACTCACCTTCACCTTTTGAATTCCAAATATACCCTTGAGTCTCCCCTGCTTTTTTACTTGTAACAGTCATTTCATCAGCCACCATAAAGCCTGAATAGAAACCAACCCCGAACTGTCCTATTAATTGCGTATCTTTTTTACTATCACCCGTTAATTGACTGATGAAATTTTGCGTACCAGATTTAGCAATAGTCCCTAAATTCTCAATAAGCTCAGCACGACTCATCCCTATACCATTATCTTTGATATATAGAATTGAATTTTTCTCATCTACCCAGATGGTGATTTTAAATTCACTATCCCCTGTAGTTAATTCAGGATTTGCAATGCTTAAATATCTTAGTTTATCGCAAGCATCAGATGCGTTTGAAATTAATTCACGTAAGAATATGTCTTTATTAGTATATAGCGAATGAATTACCAGATGTAATACTTTGCCAATCTCTGCATCAAACTTCATAGTTTCTTTGTTAGTCATTTTTATCTCCTCTTATATTTATTTGGTTTTATCTCACTTAAGGTAGATAAGGATGATAGAGTGATTTTTCAAGGGATATATGGATATTTTTATAAGAATATTTGATGGGCAAAGTAGAGAACAGCCATCTTCAAACTCAACCTTTCTGCCAGCTACCTGCTTCATCCTGCTTCCAATAAGTTAAGGAGAAGCCATTTTGTTTGTATTTTTTATAACGAGCGCGAGCAGCCTCTAATTGTTCATTATCATTACCATCAAATATATCGATAGATTTAGCAAAATCATTAATATGAGGAATTTCAATTCCAGATAGTGTAATTACAATATTAGCATTATTTGGATTTGACTGATCTTTTGTTAGAAAGATCGGTTGGAGATGTGGGAATGGATCTTTATCACAACCATGAGCTAAAAAACTCCTAGAACCAAATGTCCATAGTAAATCATTATATTTAGAAATCTGCTCATCATTTTCTAAATAAAGAATAGCTCTATTGTCAGCTTCGACTATTTTTTCAAGCAATCTAGGGGCTGCCTTTTCCATAGTCGATGCTGACAAATGATAAAAAATAACTTCAGTCATACATACCTCAAACTAAATCTTCCTGTAAAGTATTTATACTCAAAGTGAATCAAGAAGCCGGGTAGGAGAACGATCGATCCCGAGGAACACAAGTGTACAACTTCGTACATGAGCACCGCAGAACCCGAGTGTATCGACGACCCCGGAACTTGATTCACTTTGAGTATATTATTTTTCCTCAAAATGATCTTCTATTAATTGGTTTAATAGCCTCACACCAAAACCAGTTGCACCTTTTGGCGTATGTTCTAGATCTTTTTTAGTCCAAGCCATACCAGCAATATCAAGATGAGCCCAAGGAACATCATTAACAAAACGTTTCAAGAACTGAGCAGCAGTGATACTTCCGCCGCCTTTTTCATGAGTGATATTTTGCATATCAGCAATATCAGAATTTATTTGCTTATCATAAATATCATTCAAAGGTAGGCGCCATAAATTTTCCCCAGACTGATTTGAAGCTTTGAGAATTTTATCTGACAATTTATCATCATTAGAAAATAAACCACCATAAATCGAACCGAAAGTAACCACAATAGCACCAGTTAAAGTTGCAAGATTAATCATAAATTGTGGTTTAAATCTGAACTGGCAATACCATAGAGCATCAGCTAAAACTAATCTTCCTTCTGCATCAGTATTTAACACCTCAATAGTCTGACCAGACATAGAGGTAACCACATCACTTGGGCGTTGTGCATTGCTACCTGGCATATTTTCAACTAGACCAATAATACCAACCACATTGACCTTAGCTTTTCTCTCAGCAAGCGCCTTCATCAAACCAGAAACAGCAGCAGCACCAGCCATATCATACTTCATATCTTCCATACCACCAGCAGGTTTTAGCGAAATACCACCAGTATCAAAAGTCACACCCTTACCAATAAAAGCAAGAGGTTGTTTATTTTTAGCCTTAGGCGCACCATTATATTGCATGATAGCTAATTTTGATTCTCTTTTACTACCTTGACCTACTCCAAGTAAAGAACCCATGCCAAGTTTATGCATTTCTTTTTCACCAAGAATCTCAACCTTCACTCCAAGTTCTTCTAACTTTAAAACCTCTGCAGCAAAAGTTTCTGGATATAAAACATTTGGTGGCTCAGTCACTAAATCTCTTGCAAAATAAACACCTTTGGCAATCGCTTCTAGTTTGGCAAATATTTTTTTAGCATCCACATCTTCATCTATGACAATTTCTAATTTGCTAAAATTAATTTTTTCTTTCTTATCTTTATGATCTTTAGTTTTATATTTTTCAAATTTATAACTACGCAATAAAACTCCATAAGCAATATTAGCGGCAACTTCAGCCATATTAGGAATAGCTTCATCCAACACTAAAGATGCTTCTTTTACTTTTAAAGATTTTAGCATCGCATAGATCTTTCCACCTAATTTAATAGCAGATAATCCACCTAATTCTTTGGATTTGCCTACGCCAACTAAACTTAAAATAGTAGTAGATTTATCTTTAGCTACTGCTAATGATTGGATATGATCTTCTTTTCTACCTTTAAAAGTTTCAACAGACATCATTGATGAAATCATGCCACCTAAAGCCTTGTCTAGTTTATTAATGTTAGGAGTTAGCTTTAACTTATCGCTAAGAGCAACCATAACGGCACTTGAATTATTTTTTATTGATTTACTAAATTTAATTTCCATCTAATGATCTCCATTTAATTATTATCTTACCCCGTAATAACATATATTACAAATTTACCCCAATTACATATTATTGTCTAGCACACAGAAGATAATTCATAGGCTTTTTTTAACTTCATAATTCTTGCGTAAGATTTATCAATCGTCTCTATATTTATCTCGCCTGAAATAATTGCATTTTTCACAATTTCGATAATCTCAAGATTGATACTAATATTACGCTGAGCACTCTCCACCATCTCACATGCTGCCTTATTATTAGAAAATATCAACATATCACATCCAGCATTAATCGACATTATTACCGAATCTTTAAAACTATAATTTTGTACAATAGCGCTCATAAACAAATCATCGCTAATTATCACCCCATCATAACCAACATCTCTTAGCAATCTTTTTAGAATCACAGAAGATAGAGTCGCTGGATATTTGTCATCCAAATTTTTATTCATAATATGAGCAGTCATAATCATATCGACTTTATTTTGAGCCATTAATTGATAATATGGCTCTAATTCAGACTTGTTAGCAACTTCTGTTGCATCTGGCAAAGTCTTATGGCTATCAGCAGTAACCAGCCCATGACCTGGAAAATGCTTAACACAAGTTAAAACCTGATTTTTTCTATGTTTATCAATACAAATGCCTGCATATCCAGCAACCACACTTGGATCTTTTGAAAAGCTACGTTGTAGAGCGCCAATAATTTCACTTTCATCACTATCAAGATCAACTATTGGTGCAAAATTTAAATTAATACCATGATCTTTTAATTCACGAGATAGTTCACTATAGATCAACCGAGCATTAGCAATATCATTATTAGAGGCAATTTCTTTAGCGCTTTTATAGCTTGTAAAACCTTTAGCAGCAGATAGCCTTTGTACCTTTCCACCTTCTTGATCAGTAGCAATGGTAAGATGATTATTAGCTGACTGTAAATAAGCAGTTAAATTTTTTAACTGAGTGGGGTTTTCAATATTATAACCATAAAGAATAACATTACCCAATGTATTATTACTGATATAATGATGAATCAGTTGCACCTCCTCATCGTCACTTTTAGTTCCATCAAAACCAACCATAATCATTTGGCCAATTTTTTGCTCTAATGTTTTATTTAATCCTTGATCTTCTATCATACCTATTAGTCCTATATTATTTCATACCAAAAGTGAATGGAAATACTAATTTATTTTTGAGTGTCAAGCGCCCGGAGCGTATATAAACATACATGAAGACTCAGGGAGCACGATAAAAATAAATTAGTATTTTCATTCGCGAAGGGTATGGATTATATTATTTAGTTGCAATATATAAGTCAAATCTTATAAACTACCAAGCATTATGATCCCAGAAATTGGAAATTTTTCGCTAAATATCGCAAGCATCTGTTGCTTAATGACAATAATCTGTCCTTTTATTAAATTATTAGGCGATAGAAATACATATGCAAAATCAGTAAAAACCCTAACCATCCTGCAATTTGTCTTTTTCACCTTAGCAATTTCTATATTATGCTACTCTTTTGTGGTATCTGACTTATCAGTACTACTTGTTGCAAAACATTCACATCAACTCATGCCTCTTTTATATAAAATCACAGGACTTTGGGGTAATCACGAAGGATCAATCTTATTATGGGGGTGGGAATTATCTTTATTCACCTTATTATTTAGTATTTTTGGTAATTACAAAAAGAGCTTTAAATCCGATATATTGGTATTACAGTCGCTAATTTTAGGTTTTATTGCATTTTTTATTATCTCAAGTTCCAATCCTTTTGTTAGAATTTTTACCGAAAATATCAGTGCTAAAGGTCTTAACCCCCTACTGCAAGATGTAGGACTGGCCAGCCATCCACCGCTTCTTTATGCAGGATATGTGGGGTTTTCCATACCTTATTCAATCTCAATAATCTCCCTCTTACATAAAAACTTTGAAAATCATATTGCAAAAAATATGCGTATCTGGGCTCTTACTGCTTGGGGATTCTTAACTATAGGCATAACTTTGGGAAGCCTCTGGGCATATAGAGAACTTGGCTGGGGAGGATTTTGGTTCTGGGACCCAGTAGAAAACGCATCTCTCATGCCTTGGATTGTAGGATCTGCATTAATTCATTCGCTTATATTATGGCAAAAAAGATCAACTTCTATTAACTGGTCGATCTTACTTGCAATTGCTTGTTTTTGCTTGTCTCTACTTGGTACATTTTTAGTAAGATCCAATGTGATTGTCTCAGTTCATAGTTTTGCAACTGATCCAACTCGAGGCATTGCTATCTTAGAAGTATTAGCATTTTTTGCTATAGCCTCTATTACCCTCTATAGCTTTCGTTACCCTGATTTAAAGAATAATGATCAACAGCCACTTATTTCCAAAGAAACTTTCATGATGCTAAATAATATAGTAGCAACTACAGGATGTTTTACTATTATCATGGCTACTCTTTATCCTATTTTTTACCAATATATGACAAATAAATCCATCACTATCGGAGCACCATATTTCAACTCCATCTTTATCCCAATTATCATGCTTAATATTTTATTTGCAAGTATTGGAACTAGTTTAAATAGAATCAAACTTAGCATCTCATTCATCCTACAAATAATTATAATATTGATTATTTCTTATTTAATCTCTGATCACAGCATCAAATCCTTCCTATGTCTTAGTGCTTCTATCTCATTATTATGGAGCATGATTATCAGGAAAAAAATCTCTCCCATGGTCATCTCTCATCTAGGCGCTGCTATTTTGGTAATAGCAATTACAATAGTCACCTCACATGAGCAGGTAATAGAAAAAGTCATGAAGCCAGATGAGGTGATAGATTTTTATGATGGTAAATGGCAGATAAAATTAGAAAAAATCGATTATCAATATGGTAAAAATTATCTTATTAGAAAAGCCTATTTCAAGATTAATAATTCCAGATATTTATATCCAGAAACAAGACACTATCCAGTAGAGCAAGCAAATACCACCGAATGCGCAATATATAGCACCCCCAAAGGCGATCTATATATATCCATCGGCGATTATGACGAGAAGAACAACCAACTAGTAGTTAGAATCCAATATAAACCCATGATGAGTTTCATATGGGTGGGTGGAGCTATGTTATTTATAGGCGCGATGCTGGGTGTTTATAATAATAGCAGAGCAAAAAAATCATAACATATTATTTTTAAACACCCGTCCCTTCAGGCATATTTATCATAAGCCTCCTCTGTAAAGTTAGCACCCATTACTACAGGAATATTAATAACAACCGAACTATCGGGAAGATAATTATTTCCAGCTCCTACAACTCCGACATCCCCTCCTCCACCTCCTGAATAATCATCTGGATTAGGGACAGGATATCCGGGATAATAGGTCGGACCATAAAAACCACCAGTATTTTCAAATTGTATATTTAATGCTAATAATAAATCATATAACTTACTTAGCGCATTATCTTCATGATTTATGTTATCTTGATAATTCTTAATTTGTGAGTATAAGTCTAAAACAGACACATACAAAGCTTTTGGAATGCGATTAATTGCCCATCCTTGAGTTAACTGACTATATATAGCAGCACAAGATCCTAACAAGCCACCTTCTTCAATAAAGGACTTTATAGCAAAAATAGATCTATCTAAAAACATAGTTAAATCTGGATACTTCACCACAAAGTCACTCTCAGAGGCCAAAGATTCTTCTGCCTCTCTAGTCCATTTATTATCTATAAGTTTTACTATCTCACCAACAGCTAACCTGTCTTTGGTTTTTTCATTAAATGGTAGATTAGAAACATAATATTGGAAATCAACTAAAGTTTCAGAATCAAATTTATCAAGATGATATTTAGCGACATGAAGCAATTCATATAAGAAACTTTTACAGCTATAAATATTAGATCTTTGTAATGTATCGCATAAAAATATAATATTTAAAAACTGATTAGGATCCAGTTCGTTTAAATTAGCAGATAATTTTTCAAAAATTATCTTAAACATATTAACGTCATCACAAGCAGTCAAAACTAGTTTTTCTAAAATGAAAATTAGCTCTTTTTGATTAAACTGATTGATTTTGGTCAACACATTACTTTGCCAGACACTCATTAATCCTGGATCTATTGATAAATGTGTAGATAAATATTCATCCAATAATTTTATTAAATCATCTTTTTCACAATATCTCATATATTCTAAGATTCCACTTATTTTTCCAAGACCCTCCCTACTATTTATCAATGAAATAATATGATATTTAACAGGTCTTATCTTAAAAAGACTCTGAAGCAATTCTTCTTGTGCAGCAAGTTTTTGAACTATTCTTAAAATATCTTCAGATTTAAAATTAGTTATTACTGCCTCAAATTTTTCTAAATTTCCCTCTACACTCATGAGCTCTATTAATTGCTTAACTTGAGTTTTATTGGCTTTTTTATCTAAAATCTTTTTTAAATTTTGTTCAAACTCTATTAATCCCTCTTCTGAAGATTGATCAGGTACCACAGCCTCAGTTACTTTTTCAACTACAACTAATTCTTTATTTGAGATAATATTAGAATTTTGTATTTTTTTAGCCTTTTCAGATATAACTCTATTTAAGATAGTCCATCTAATTAAAGACAAATATATTTCATTTGGATTATTTGAGGCAAAATCAGCAATACTCGAACCTTCATTACTTCTTGCATCAACATCAGCTCCATAATTGATTAGTAATTTGAATGCATCTTCCTGATCTTTAAAAACAGCAACCATTAAGGCTGTAATACCTCCATTATCTTTAGCATTAACATCTGCCTTATACTTTAATAACAATTCTATAATTTCCAAATTATCTTTTTTATTGACCGCAGTGATAAGAGCTGTGATTCCATCTTTTCCTATGGCGTTAACATCAGCACCATTCTCCAAAAGAAGACTTACAGTATCAAACATTTTTTGTTTGATTTCCATGGGATCGACCGGACCTTGTATATCTAACTTCTCAGGCTTAGCATGAGCAGCCCAAATCAAGGCCGTCATTGTGTTTTTTATTTGACAATTAACATCGATCATTCCATATGAAAGTAATACTTCAACAGATTTAACCGAGCCTTGACGAGCAGCAAATGCAAGAACAGTAAAACCAACTTCATTTACATGATTTATATCAGCACCTTTTGATAATAATAACTTCACTATTTCAACACGATCTAAAGATGCAGCAAGCATTAAAGGAGTAGTTTTACTTTCAAGCAACTCATCAACTTTTACCAAATTTTTCTTAATAAGATTACTTACGATATCTGAGTGATTATACTTAATAGCAAACTTTAGTACCTCAATCCATTCTTCTAAAGGAACATCTTCCTTTTTATATTGTTCTATAAAATATTTTATTGTTTCATGATATTTAAGATAGACTGCTAATTGTAATGAATCATTGTTTTTTATATTTTTCGGACTAAGAGCCGCCTTATGAGCAACAAGAATCTTTATCATCAGCAGATTATTATTCAAAACCGCAGCAATTAATGCAGTATCTTTGTCATGATCTGAATAATTTACATCAGCTCCATTTCTCAAACAAAATTTAACTAATTCAATATTATTATTACACGCAGCATGTAATAGAAGCTTATCAATTCTTCCTTGCTTCTCTTCTCGATCCTTTATCAAAGTAAGTACATAACCTAAAAAATCATAATTTCCACTATCAGAGGCATATTCTAATGCATTATTATTATAAGCATCTATATTGTTGATTTCAGCTCCATGACTTACAAAATATTTGAATAATTTTTCATTACCACTACGAGCAACCAAAACCATCAGACTATTGCTTTGGTTATCCTTAATATTAACATCTATGCCCGTTCCTTCTAATAATTTTGTTAAAAGAGCATATCCTTTCTTATTATTCTTAACTATCAAATAATAATTAACTGCATAACTTAAAATATAAGCTTTTGAGTCATGTGTTATCGATTGTTCATTTTGCTTATAAAAACTTACCAATTCATCAATTTGTTCTTTCTCAATAAATCTTGCGAAAGTAGCCCCGCAAACTTCTTTCAATTCTCCACTCATAAAATTATTCCAGTTACAAATTATATAAAATTTAAATTTTTATGATATCTATTTTATTTGCGCGTCAATGTCAATTCTTTTGCAAAATATGAGATAATGACTTTAAGAATTGGCGTTAAATCGAGGTGAGATCAACCTGCTTACTATTACAAGCAGCATCGATAGTATTGCTAATCAGATAGGCAACAGTCATAGGCCCTACCCCGCCTGGCACAGGAGTTATAAATCCGGCTACTTGAGATACTTCTTCAAAAGAAACATCTCCATATAATTTTGCTTTTCCTTGATCATCCGTTACACGAGTAATGCCAATATCAATGACAATTGCACCCTTCTTTACCCAGTGTTGCTTGACAAGTCCAGGCTTTCCTGATGCTACTACTAAAATATCTGCAGTACTAGTCTCACTTTCAATATCAACAGTTTTAGAATGACAAATTGTCACCGTGCAATTATGTCTCAACAACATCTGCGCCATTGGTCTTCCTACAATATTGGAACAACCAACTACTACTGCTTTTTTCCCATCTAAATTTGGGATATAAGCTTTGATCAGACTCATGCAACCAAGAGGAGTGCATGGGAATAATCCAGCAGCACCTGTAGCTAATTTCCCTGCATTGATAAAACCAAGACCATCTACATCTTTATTACTATCTATAATATTTATCACTTTAGTAGCATTAATATGAGAAGGAAGAGGTAGTTGAATTAAAATCCCATGAATAGATTCATTATTATTCAATGATTCGATTTTAGCGATCAGATCATCCTGACTAATATCAGCAGGAAAATGATGCAATTCTGAATCAATGCCAGTTTCTTGAGAAAATTTTACTTTATTTCTAACATAAACTTCACTAGCTGGATCATTACCAACCAGTATCACAGCCAATGAAGGAGTTAGATTATATTTTTCTTTTAATAGCCCTACCTTAATGGCTAATTGCTCTCTCATTATACGGGCTGTTTCTGTGCCATTAATTACAAATGCATTCATTGATTTATGATATTCCTTTAGTGGTAGAATATTCAAAATGCAAAGCTTGGTCTGGATATATCATCGGATAAATAGCATGAGCAGCCGATGCTGCTTCTGCAAATCCAGTCAAAATCAATTTTAGTTTGCTTGGATAATGAGCAACATCACCAATGGCAAATATTCCAGGGATACTAGTCTCCATTGTTTCTTGATTTACTTCAATTGCATGTTTATGTAATTTCAAGCCCCAATTATTAATATTACCAAGATCCATAGACAAGCCAAAGAAAGGCAATAAAATATCAGCATCCAACTCTTTGATGTTATTATCTAAATCAGATACTAACACTTTCTCCAACATTCCATCATTACCTTTTAAACTATGTAATTGATAAGGAACAACAAGTTCAATCTTACCTTCAGCTTCTAATTTGTGCAACTTATCAAGACTATCTGGTGCACATTTAAATTTTTGTCTACGATGTATTAAATATAATTTATCAGCCACCTCAGCTAAAGATAAAGCCCAGTCAATTGCAGAATCACCACCACCTGCAATTACTATCTTCTTACCACGAAATGCTTCACGGGATTTTACCATATAAAATACAGATTTATTTTCATATAATTCAATATCATCAAGAGGAGGACGATTTGGTCCAAAAGCACCGCAACCAGCAGCAATTATAACCGACTTTGCAGAAATCACTGTACCATTTGAAGTTTTAACAATAAATAACTGATCTTTTTTCTCTAATGATTCAACTGACTGACCCAAATGATAGACTGGATCAAAGGCGCTTGCCTGAATTTTTAATTGCTCGATTAGATCTTGCCCATCAATTTTTGGGTAAGCTGGTATATCATAAATTGGCTTTTCTGGATAAAGAGCATTACATTGCCCACCAACAAAATCCAAAGCATCAACTACATGGGCTTTGATTTTTAACATACCCGCTTGAAATACAGCGAATATTCCAACAGGCCCCGCCCCAATAATTACTAAATCAGTTTGAAAATTATTCATAGTTAAATTAAATCCTTGCTTATATGTACGTATCTTAATTTTACGCATCTTAAATCAAGCAAGAATAATAATCAACTGACAAATTACGTGAGTTTTAGGATAAGAAAGAGGTAGCCCCCAGTTGTCATCGCCAACCTACGTAAGTCACATACTAGCTAACTGACTCTTCAACATTATCTTCAGACTCCATTTCATCTACTTCATCAGATTCCACAGGGGTATTTCTTGGATCGAATGGCACTTGAGTAGGAATTGGCGTTGCAGGGAGCAGGCGCTTTTTAAAGAAACTATCAGCATAATATTTAATTTTCTTAGACTTAATTGGAGGGAAGGATTCAATCAACACAATCTGCTCATCCCTAGGCAACAAGATAACTTCTTGTGGCAATAATAATGCTCTTTGTGCTTGTGATACGTTCATGGTTTTAGATGCAGGATTAAGATCAAGGAACTCAGGCTTGTTATGAGATGCTTGCTCTACTGATTTATTACCGCATAATTGAGAAATTAAATTCGCCGTTGCCATATTATTAGCAGAGAAAGTAATACGATAAGTAGCATTTGATAAGAATGAATTCATGCCAGCTTCTTCATAAGTTCCTTTTAGCTGCTCTGTATCTTGAATAATCAAGAACAACCTAACATTGTAACCCCTAAAATAAGCAATACCAGTTTTAAATTGCTCCATTTTACCTAAAGTTGGAAACTCATCCATTAAGAACATCACACCATATGGATCTTCTTTAGGATCTGGAATTTTACGACTTAAGAATTCAGTTGCCTGTTGATAGAATACCTGCATCAAAGGTTCAAGGCGCTTAATATTATCAGGCGTCAAACCTACATAAACAGTAGTTTTTTCTTTTTTGAAATTTTGAATATTAAAATCACTAGAAGCAGTAGCCGTATCAATCAAAGGATTAGCCCATAATTCTAAAGACGAGTTCATGGTAGAAATAACGCCCGAACGTTCTTTATCTGCTTTTTGTAAGAAGGCTGCAATATTCATATAAGCCACAGGATGCAAGTCTTTACCTATAGTATCAAGTATCACGCATAGATTATAAGCCACATCATCACTACGCATTGTACGAACTACTTCACCGAATGATTTAGTTTTATCAGGTACAGCTAATAAATACAACACCACGCCTACAAATAAAGTTCTTGCTTCATTCTCCCAGAATTCTCGCTTTGGCATAATAAGATTGGCAATTTTCTGCACATCATCCACCATTTGTCCTTGTTTGCTACTGATCCAATCAATGGGATTATAGCAATGAGTAACCCCATCAGGTTCTGATGGACTCCAGATAAATACTTTTTGGCCAATTGAAGATCTCCAACCACTAGTAAGAGCATGGTTTTCAAGTTTAATATCATGAACTATTACTGAATCTTCCCAATATAAAAGATTAGGAATTACAAAACCCACACCTTTTCCCGATCCAGTAGGCGCAAATAACAGAGCATGTTGATAACCATCAACTACAAATAATCCATCTTTATCAGCACCAAGTAACATACCCTTTTTAGAACGAAGATTTGCACGCTTAATATCGCCACTATCTGCCCATTTAGCATCACCGAAAACTGATTCCGCTTCAGGAAATGGTTTCCATGCCATTAATTTATAGCCAAAAAGATAAAAACCAATAGCTGTCATAAGATATGACAAGGCCAAACTTCCAAACATTTTTGGTATCAAATAAGCATCTGCATCATAAGTTAGCGCAGTCCAATTGTTATATATAAAGAGGAATATGCTTAAATCTGTATATAACAAATTCCATACAAATTGATTGTATACAAGATACAATCCAACAAAACCAGCAGCATAAGTAGCAGCAAATATTATTAACAAGACAGAAGCCCAAACTACTATGAAATTTTTAAACTTACGCATCATTTAATAACATCCTTTTTGCTAGCATCTTTAAAATATACTTCAGATATATATCTTTTACCGCCACTTGCTCTCTTAAGCTGAACCACCACATCAACCACGGCTAAAATATAGTTCCTAATTTCAGCTGGAGGCATACCTAGGCCGGCCTGCATCACCATTAATTTTAATTGCTCTATAGCCATAGCAGGAGTATCAGCATGTAAGGTTGAAATAGAGCCAGGATGACCAGTGTTTATTGCTCTTAAAAAACTAAAAGCCTCAGCACCCCTGAGCTCCCCTACTATAATCCTATCCGGTCTCAACCTTAAACAAGCTTCGATTAGATCTTGAATAGTAACTTTAGCCCTACCTTGACCACCTTTAGATGCTATTAAATGCACTCTATTATGGTGATAAGGCAAATTCACCTCTCTTGCATCTTCGCAAGTGATCAATCTTTCATCTCTAGGGATTTCTAACAATGCAGCATTAGTAAATGTAGTCTTACCAGTTGAGGTCCCCCCACTAATGATAATATTTTTCTTACATTTAATAGCGTGACTTAAAAATTCTTTGATTTTTTTATCTTTTAAATAGCCATCTAATATCACATTATTTTCATCAAAAACTTCTTCTGTAGCTGTCTGACTAAATGCCCCCATTTTTTCATACATATCTAAATCATATATAGTAGTAGCACCTTTCCTAATAGACATAGCTACTGTTTTTGACTCACAAGCTGGAGGAAATACTAATTGTATCCTAAATCCATTAGGTAAAGTTGCTGATAATAGAGGAGTTTCTTCACTAACTTTTTGATCAGTTGATTGAGCAATTAATCTTCCCAATCCCTTCAGATGCTCTAGATCCAGCGCTGGTATGATTTCTTTTCTCATATCACCACGCTTTTCAACCCAAGCTTCCCCAGGACGATTAACAGAAATCTCAGCCACACCATCTTCTTCAAATAAAGCTTTAAATGGTAATAAATAAGTTTCTAGAGCTGCAAAATCATTCATTTTACCAACACCATTCCAGTTGCAATATCTGATGGAAATATTACATCTTGATTCACTAATACTTTTACAATAGTACCTTGATCTATGACAATACTTGGCTGAATTTGCAGGGAATTTTGCAATAAGCTAGAAGTAGTTGCACTCATAGAAGTTACTGCATTCTGCACTGCTAAATCTGTAGGACTTCCTGATGTGGTAGTAGTTGTAGTGCCAGCAGCACCACTTACATTTGTTGTACTAGGAGTCTGAGCATTTGTTAATTTTTGAGTTCCAGCTGCCAAACCAACATTAATAACACTAAGTAACAAGGCGTTACTTAAGACATCAAAATACTTATTATCTACCATTCCCTCAACCCCAGCATGACCCAATTTATCAATACCTGCAGAATCAATTTTAAGATCTATACCATCTGGCCTGATAATTCTATCCCAAGTAATAGAAACTCTTGATTGCCCCATCTTAATAGACGCAGAATAAGATCCGATCAATCTAGATCCCTTGGCAATTAAAATATTTTTACCACTCTCGGCATAAACATCTCTACTTACTATCCCTCTTACTACTCCAGGCAAGTCAGTATTAATTGAAGTTTCTAGTACTGTATCAATTATTTTTCCTTGCGCAATAGTATAAGATAAATTACCCAAAGTAGTAACTTTATTAGCAGCAGATAGAGCTGGCTTATAATTTATATTTGCTGACACATTTTCAGTAGTAGAACTACTAGTTTTATCAGCCGAACTTCCTCCAGATGCTGCAGTTGCTGATCCAGATGACGATGACGATCCGCCACCCCCTCCTATCAACATAATCGATGACTTTCTTCTAGCATCAGCTGCGGATTTTTGATTAGGATCTATGGTAGATAAGGATGGCAATGAAGCAACTACAGGCAGAGCTGGAACATCAATCTTTGCTACAACTGGCGCAGGAGGAAGAGGAGCAGCAGGAGCAGGAGGAGGAGTAGGAGCCACCAAAGCCGGAGGATCAGGTAGTTTTGGTATTGAAGGCATCTGCAAATCATCTGCATTATCTGGCCTTACTACCGGAACATTAGACAAATCTTTTTTTGCTAATTCTGTTTGCTCATTAACCTGCTTATGAGTATCTTTAACCGGCGCTCTCATTTTAACAAGCACAAAATAACAAATAAATACCCCAACAACTACCGCCAAACCAATCATCATTTTATTTTGAGCTGGAGTTCTAGATACCTTAGATAGGCCTGTTTTTAATTCAGGCAACTCTTCTGTGTTTGTATCTTGTGTTTCTTTAGCATCCTTATTCATATCAATCTTATTCCCAAATTAATTATCTAACTTTTCTGATTTTTTAATTTCTGGATAAAAAAACCTTACAACATAAGCTAATTCTTTATCAAAATTTTCACTTGGTAATTTTGAGACTATATCAAATTGATAAGTTCTTTTATTAGTGATGATTGTCATGTTTGTATGGATATTTTCTTCAAATGGCTTGATAAAAATTCTTCTTCCTACTGGAGTAATTTTCCATGCATATGAATCACCCATTGAGATGGTTTCAACTTCTTCTCCATAACTAAGCTCTATGCTCGATTGATAACCATAATGAACCAATATAGTAAAAACTTCATTCTCATTATAAATATAAGTTTTAATACGATTATCGGTCGTAATAGGAACCTCAGCATAAGTTACTTGAGATATGGAAATTAAAAATAAAAAAATGCTAAGATAATATTTCATCATCAACCTTATAGCTAGTTATTTGGAACCCCAATGGATTTACTTCTCTTTCTTCTTGAGTATAGTCGAAAGTATCAAATTCAAATTTTAACGTCACGATTTTAGGAAAACTTCTTTTTAATCCTCCATTCTCAAAAACGCTAAATCTTGCTTGAACCTGACCATCTTCTAAGTACTGTATTGATCTGAATTTAATGCTAGTACTATTTTTATCACCATAATTAGAAATAGGGTTAGTAGCATTACTATTTATATATCCCCAAAATTTATCATATACTTTTGTTGCACTTAGCAACCTGACGATAGTTCTATAATTACGTTGATAATTAAGAGGATCATAACTCTCTCTACTTCTGATATATTTTGTAATAAAATAAGTAGAAATCGCCTGATCTTTTGACACTTCAGTTCTAGCTAAAGGATTGACCAAGTTTGTTATCCCTGTTTTATCTTCTATTTCAACTACAAAAGGCTGTATGGTCTTACTTGATGCAATATTATCCACCACAAAAACACTTGATACTATAACTATTACAGCTACCATTACCAACAAAATCAAAATATTTCTTTGTATCAACAATGACTCATTTCTATTGTTATACCAATTTCTTAGCTCAGCAATATCTTCATTTTTCTTATCTACCGCAGTATTTTTATCTTTGTTTGAAGATAATGATTTTTTAAATAAGTTTTTCAAATTTTCCATAAAACTGTATAAATAGGTGATGTTAAAATAAAAAATAATTTTTATCTGAGCCTATAGTTTTAAAGAGAAAGTATTAATATTTCGTATATAAAACGATTTAATCCAAAATATTTTTTATGTACTATTTGATTTTCTTGATATTGGCCATAGAATCAAGGGTCATAATGTATAAGAAGAACCATAAGCGCTAACTTGACCTTTACAAATATTTATGATATAATAACCAGACTGACTAGTTAAGGAGGATTGATATGGAAATATGGCAAACACAAGAAGCAAAAGCTAAGTTAACAGAGCTAATGAACAAAGCCAAGATAAGACCCCAGATTATCTCCAGAAGAGGGATTAATGAAATCGTGATGATGAACATCAAAGATTATGAAAAACTATGTAATAAAAAAGAAGATATTGTTTCTTTTTTTAAAAACTCTCCTCTCAATAATCTTGAAATAGAGTTTGAAAGAGATAAATCACCTACAAGAGATATAGAGTTCTAATGTACTTGCTAGATACCAATATTATTTCTGAAACAATTAAAATCAATCCAAACCCCAAAGTCATTGCTTTTCTTAAGGGGTTTGATATTAGCAATTTTTCTTTAAGCGTAATAACGCTAGGAGAAATAAGGAAAGGCATCGAAAAACTATCAGATCGATCAAAAAAACAAAAAATCATTCAATGGCTTGAAGTAGATTTGGCGAATCTTTTTTATGGAAGAATTATTAATATTGATCCAGAGATAGCAGATAAATGGGGATATCTTTTATCTTTAAATAACGCTCCACCCATTGATTGCTTGATCGCCGCATCAGCAATTGTCCGCAATCACAAACTAATCACCAGAAATATCAAGGACTTCAAAGCGATTAAAGGTCTTGAAGTTATTAATCCCTGGGAATTATAATTTAAGTTTTGATATTTTTTTATATTTAACTTTACTAAATCTCCAACTCATATTATTTTGATATAAAATTTTAACATCTAAATAATGAGTCATATCATAATGTCACGAGATAACAAGAAAGTTACTGATCAAGAAGCTCTAGATTTTCATAAAAATGGCAAGCCTGGAAAAATAAGCATATTACCCACCAAACCTCTAGTAACCCAAAGAGATTTATCACTAGCTTACTCTCCTGGCGTTGCTATTCCATGTTTAGAAATCCAGAAAAACCCTGACAAAGCATATGAATATACTGCTAAAGGTAATTTTGTTGCAGTTATCTCTAATGGTACGGCAGTACTTGGTCTTGGCGATCTAGGGGCATTAGCTTCAAAACCTGTAATGGAAGGTAAATCAGTTTTATTCAAAAGATTCGCAGATATTGATTCAATTGATCTAGAAGTAGATACTAAAGATCCAGAAGCATTCATCAATGCTATTAGATATTTAGGACCAAGCTGGGGTGGTATTAACCTAGAAGATATCAAAGCTCCTGAATGTTTTATCATAGAAGATAGGCTTCGCGAGCTAATGGATATACCAGTATTCCATGATGATCAACATGGCACAGCAATCATTACTTTAGCAGGATTGATAAATGCAGCAAGTCTAACCGGTAGAAAATTCTCTGACATTAAAATGGTGGTTAACGGCGCAGGAGCTGCAGGTATTGCCTGTATTGAACTAATCAAAGCTTACGGCGTAAAACATGAAAATATAACTTTATGCGATACTAATGGTGCAATCTACAAAGGTAGAACTACAGGCATGAATCAATGGAAAGAAAAACATGCAGTAGACACCAAAGCAAGAACCCTAGAAGAAGCAGTAACAGGTGCTGATGTATTTTTAGGGCTTTCAGTCAAAGGTGCATTAACTAAAGAAATGGTCAAATCAATGGCTCCAAGGCCTATTATTTTTGCCATGGCTAATCCAGATCCAGAAATAACTCCTGAAGAAGTAAAATCAGTAAGAGATGATGCTATCATTGCAACCGGTAGATCAGATTATAATAACCAAGTCAACAACGTGATGGGCTTTCCTTATATCTTCAGAGGAGCTCTTGATGTTAAAGCATCCACCATCAATGACGAAATGAAAATTGCAGCAGCAGAAAGCCTTGCAAATCTTGCCAAAGAAAGCGTACCATCAGAAGTATGTTCTGCTTATTCTGGTAGAAAAATGCAATATGGTCCTGAATATATTATTCCGGTTCCATTTGATCCAAGATTAATCACAACAGTTCCAGTTGCAGTTGCAAAAGCTGCTATGAAGTCTGGAGTTGCTAAAGCTCCAATTACTGATATGGATGCTTATGTAAGAGAACTCGGAGCAAGATTAAATCCAACCTCTAATATGATGGAATTAATCGTAGAAAGAGTTGCACAAAATCCTAAACGAGTAATTTTTGCCGAAGGCGAAGAAGAGCAAGTAATTAGAGCTGCGATTCTTTGGAGAGATAATAATTATGGTACTCCTATTTTAATTGGTAAAGAAAAAAGAATTCTAGAAACTTTAAAATCAATCTCTTCTGATGTTTCCTTAGATGGTATTGAAATTCACAATGCAAGTCTTTCTAAAAAACTCGATGAATATTCTGCGCTCATTTATAAAAAACTGCAACGTAAAGGGTTTTTATATAGAGACTGTACAAGGTTAGTTAAAAATGATCGCAATGTATTTGCCTCATGTATGTTAGAATGCGGTGATGGAGACGTATTAGTAACAGGCCTTACTAGAGGTTATCATAACTGCCTCAATGATGTGTTAAAAGTAATTGATCTAAAACCACAAACTACCTTATGTGGCATCTCAATCATGATTGCTAAAAACAGAACTTTCTTTATCTCAGATACTGCAGTTAATGAGCTACCATCTGCTGATGAAATAGTTTCTATCTCTACGCAAACTGCTAATATTGCTAAAAATATGGGTTACAAACCAAGAGTTGCTTTATTATCTTATTCTAATTTTGGCAATCCAATGAGAGAAAAATCAAACAGACTCAGAGAAGCAGTTGCCAAACTTGATTTATTGAAGCCAGACTTCGAATATGATGGAGATATGTCTGCAGATGCAGCACTTAACGAAGAAGTGATGAAACTCTTCCCATTCTGTAAATTAAGTGCTACTGCCAATGTTTTAATTATGCCAGGACTTCATTCTGCTAATATTTCTTCTAAACTATTAGAAGAACTTGGTAATGGATCATTAATTGGCCCAATCTTATCTGGGGTTTCAAAACCAGTGCAGATAGTCCAGATGGGATCTAATGCTTCAGATATCGTTAATCTGGCAGCTTTTGGTGCAATTGATGCTATTATTAACGATGAGGCGCGTAAGTAGTCTCTAAGTTATAGTTGGTATTATAAATAGACATATTATCTCTATTCTATATTTATTAATATATCATGAATAATATGTCTATGGAAGTACATGGGGAAAATATATTTTATGAGAGTTATTTCTAAATAAAGGCCTGAGCATTTCTAGTTATTACTCCATTATCGTGGAGGAAGATTTTTCCAAAGGAAAAATTCAAGCGACAGGATCCACAAAACACTTAAAAAGATGGATCCTGGAGTGATTTTTATCTTTTCAAGACAAAAATCACTCCAGGATGACTGAGGGGCTGCTACGCATAACCCGAGAGTATTAACGACAAATCTATAGAAATGATTTATCTTATCAATTTTATATTCAACCTACCAAAAAGCAGCAGTAAGTGATGGAGCTCCAGGAGTACCAGCAGATGCAGAACCTGTTTGGAAATTTCCTGTCAAATGCAATTCAAAATCAATACCTGGAATAATACCAACTGGGGCAGAGCCAGAAGCCCAGTTACCAGTAGTACCCGCACTTGTATAACCTTGGATCTGTCCACAATAAAGATCAAAAATAGTTTTTGCGCTCATCTCAGTTGTTGCTTGTAAATTATTTGCCAGTGTCATAGCAGAGAGAGCACTGGACACTGCGGTAAAAATAGTAGATAAAGCTGCGGCATTTCCAACAACTCCATTAACCGAAGTAATAGCAGGAATAGCACCAGCATTTATTACAGCTGGATCAAGCAATGGTGCAAGGAATGTTTTAACGCCAGTAAAAGAAGTCAAAGTTGTAGTTGAGTCAAAACTAGATACGATAGAGCCAGAAGCTACATCTATTGAACTACCAACAGCATAAATTGCAGCCTCTTGTGATTTTAATGTATTTAACAGAGATGTAATAGTAGTCAAAGATGCTGTATATCCAGGAGTTAAACTACTAATACTTGATAAAAAAGATGGATTTTGTATAGAAGATAAAGTACTTAAAATTGAAGTAACACTTGCAGCAACAACTGTCTTGGTCGTTGTAAATTTTGTATAAAATTCTTCAGCTTTAACTAATGGTAATAAAGCAGACCTAGCCTCATAGGCAAGAACTGCTGTAAAAGCCTTATTTTGCATACCAACGGCACTAGAAGTAGACATAGCATTATACGCAGTCAAGAATGCTCCAGACCCACCATTAATTAGGGAAAACCAATCATAAGCAGTAGCTGCTGTTGTAACACCAGTAACTGCAACATTTGTACCAGTACAAAGAGGTGTAAATGAAGATGTATATGCGGTTATTGACATAAAAAAATCCTTAAGTTAGATTTGATGATTAATTATTCAGGAGAAAAAAAATGCTAGAATAGCAAAGTCTATATATTAAACTTTGCTATTCTATTTCTTATAACAACAATTATAGATAATTTGTTGTAACTGAAGGAGCGCCGATAACACCAGCAGCAGCAGTAATAGTAGAAGAATCTGCAGCAAGCTGAGCATTCATTACTGTTCCTGCAATATGTAACTCATAGTCAATACCAGGGATAATACCAACTGTTGTAGAACCAGAAGCCCAGTTACCAGTAGTACCTGCACTTAAATAACCTTGCAATTGACCGCAATAAAGATCAAAAGTAGTTTGAGCTGTCATTTCGGTTGTTGCTTGTAATTGTTTAAGTAAAGTACTTCCAGCAAGAGCAGTAGCAGCAGTTGAATAATAACCTTGCAAAGTACCAGCATTAGCAAAAGTAGATGCAGTAAGAGAAGGAATAGCAGTACCACCATTACCTAATTGTGCTGGATCAAAAAGAGCTGATAAAGGAGTTTTAGTTCCTGTAAAAGAAGTTAGAGTAGTAATAGCAGCATAAGCAGTATTTGATGCAGCAGATGTAACATCTATTGAGTCACCAACTAAATAGATTTTATTTTCTACTGTTTTTAATCTGTTTAAAGCTGCAGTAATTACAGCTGCTTCTGCAGTATAAGCAGTTGAAAGAGCAGTTTTGGTAGCAGAGTCAACACCAGTTTGAATAACTGTTAAAGAGTTAGAAGCAGCAGTTACTTCATCAGTAATAGTAGTAATTAATGCAGGTGCCAATGTACCTGCAAAATATTCTGCTTTTACTAATGGTAAAAGAGCATTTCTTGCTTCATAAGAAAGAGCTGCAGCAAATGCTTTGTTTTGTACGCCAACTGTTGTTGAAACTGATAAAGCAGTATAAGCAGTTAGGAATGCGCCTGGTGAACCAGTTGAGAGCAATGAAAAATAATCAAAAGCAGTTGCTGCTGTTGTAACGCCCGTTACTGCAGCATTTGTACCAGTACAAAGCGGTGTAAATGCAGCAGATGCGGTATATAAAGCTGGATTGAAAGAATATTTATTTGATGAGCTTTGTCCGTTTGATCCGGTACCGGTCCATGGTAGTGTTGATGCTGTCATAGAATTATCTCCTATTAGGTTATATTGAAAAAATATTGAATAAGGTTATTTGGCAACCTTGTTCAATCTAGCAATTATAAAGCCTTGGTTTATAATTTAACGATTTTATAATTACTCACTTATATTAAGAATAAACCCAACAAATTAACGAAAAGTAAATATATGATTTTTTACACAAACTTTCTTACTTTTTTATTGATTTATTTATAAATTCGTGGATTATTTAACATAATATGGAGGAAAAACAGTTATATAACAAAATCACCATTTAATTTAAAAATTGCGATAATTTTAATTGACGATTTGGGCAATATGATAGATTATTTAGAACAATCTAAAATTAAAATTTAAATATTATGAGTTTTGTTATGTTTAAGAGATATATTGATCATGGAAAGAGTGGAATATTAGATCACAAAAAATATTTTTCTAAAAGAGAATATGGCGGAGATATTATTAAGTTACTGTCTTTTATTGCAATTTCTATGACAATAATATTGACTACTACTTATTTCCTTGTAAATACTACTGGATTTATAACAATTTCATTATTATCTTTGTTGGGTTTTTCAGGAATAGGATTCTGGATGAGTATGCTAATTAAATCATCTAATGATTTAATTATGAGTACCGAACTACAAAACTTAGTATTTGCTAGCGCTGCTAGAACTTCTAGTTGGTTTTGTATAATTGTAAAAGATGATGGATCAACGATTTATGTTGATAAATCATTTACTGAATTTTTTATTGCTCATGATCCTCATTCCAAAAAGCCAACCGAATTAGATTACTTACTCGATAGTGATTTAATTGATAAAGAAATCGCCAATTCTATTCTACATATTACAGATACAAAAATTATTGACGTTAATCACCCTCATATTATTAATGCTCAGATAATCATCGAACCTATGACTATCTTTTTTAGTAAGATCGATAAAAATATCGATGAAAAATTTTTAATCATCAAAGGCATCAATAAAGATAATGACTTATCGAAAAAACAGATCTTATTAAATAACAAGCAAGTTGCTCATTATAATTTTGATCAAAATAATAAATTAAAATATTGCGATGAAAATTTCGCTACTGCTCTTGGATATAACAATGCCAAAGAAATAATAGGATTAAATATTAATCAACTTGTTACTTTAAAAGACCCAGAACATCAATCGATACAATTATTCCATCATAAAGACAAAACAAGCTTTGCAGCACGTCAAATAAATATTTCTTGTAACGACAATATAAATGAAAATATAGTACTACTTTCATCTCCAGAAGATTTAGCTCAAGAAAACGAAGCTTATATATCTTATCTAATCAATAATTCTCCTATTGCACAAGTAATATTAGATATAGATGGAGTTGTTGAAAAAACCAACATTGCTTTCCAAAAAATGCTTCCTATGGATTATAGTAGCATAAAATGGTCTTTTTTAGATATTGTGCACGAAGACAACAAAGAAGAAATAACAAAAATAATCAACGAATCCTTGGCGAACAATGCTTATGCAGAAGAAGGGAACTACAAAACTTGCGAAATAAAACTAAAAAACAATCATAATAAAGAAATAACGGCGATATTATATATACATAAATTAGCCACTTTAAAACAAACACCTCCTAAATTTATTTTTCACTTAATCGATGCAAGTGAGCAAAAAAACTTGGAGATGAATTTCGTTCACTCTCAAAAAATGCAAGCAGTCGGTCAATTAGCAGGCGGTATAGCGCATGACTTTAATAATCTCCTAACTGCAATGATGGGATTCTGTGATTTATTATTAATGCGTCACCCACCAGGGGATCAATCTTTTGCTGATATCATGCAAATAAAACAAACCACCACCCGTGCTGCATCTTTAGTTCGTCAATTACTGGCTTTTTCGAGAAAGCAAGTACTACAACCAAGAGTCATAGATATTACCAATGTATTTGATGAATCATCCAACCTAATCAGAAGATTAATTGGAGGCAATATCGAACTAAATATGAATCATGGTCGTGATTTATGGTTAGTTAAAGTTGATCAAAACCAACTTGAACAAGTAATCATCAATCTAGCAGTTAATGCACGCGATGCTATGGATAAAGGTGGTATACTTACCATCCAAACAAGCAATGTTTCAATTACTTCCGCCAATTCAATAGATCCAAAATTAATTTCTCCAATTGAAGATGAAAAAATAGAGCCAGGAAAATATGTTTTAATTGAAATAGCTGACACTGGCTGTGGAATTCCTAAACATCTCCTGACTAAGATTTTCGAACCATTCTTCACCACCAAAGAGTTGGGCGCAGGAACAGGACTTGGATTATCTACAGTCTATGGAATAGTCAAGCAAACAGGTGGTTATATTTACATCACAACTGAAGAAAATAAAGGCACTAAATTTAGCATATTCCTAAAGAACTATGAAAGCACTAGCCAGGACAAAGAAGATGATCTATCAGCAGAAAGAAGATCAGATGAAAATGAATCAGCTAGCAGCAATGATCTTACAGGAGTTGGCAACATCTTAATGGTTGAAGATGAAGCACCAGTTAGAATATTTGCAGTCCACGCCCTAATAAACAAAGGTTACAAAGTATTTGAAGCGGAAAATGGTGATGATGCATTACAAATCATGGAAGAACATGGTCATGAAATTGATGTAATTATCTCAGATGTAATTATGCCTGGTACTAATGGACCAGATATGATCGAAGAAGTAAGATTAAAACATCCTAATATTAAGGTTATTTTCATCTCTGGATATGCAGAAGATGCTTTTGCCAATAAATATGGTACTGATAATAACTTTAACTTCCTTGCCAAACCTTTTAACTTAAAACAACTAGCAAGCAAGGTTAAAGAAGTGATGAAGCAGTAGTTATTATAGCAAAAAAACTAATCAGATCAGCGCACTTCTAAATAATTAATGTTTGAACTCAATCATCCGCAGGAAACACTATCTCTTACCGTAGAAATCCTTTAGTTGCTTTATATGAGATATCTCGATTATCTCCATATCTGGCAAAGATTGGTATTTTGACTTAGCAGGAATAATTGCCTTGTTAAAGCCTAGTTTTAAAGCTTCTTTAAGTCTTATATTGGCATGAGAAACTGCCCTTATTTCACCTGATAATCCTATCTCTCCGAAGAATATACTATTATCTGGAGCTGGAGTATTGACAGCAGCTGAAATTAACGCACTAGCCATAGATAAATCTGCTGCTGGTTCATTAATTTTCAGTCCTCCTGCTACATTTAAATATATTTCTTTTTCCCCGAAATTAAGCCCATATCTCACATTAATTACAGCCAAAACCATAGCTAGTCGATTAATATCCCAACCAACTACAGCACGTCTTGGCATGGCCATTACCGAGGGAGAAATTAATGCTTGGACCTCGCTAAGCAAAGGCCTCGTACCTTCAATTCCTGCAAAAACAGAAGTTCCACTAATATTGCGATCTCTAAGAGATAGAAATAATGATGAAGGGTTAGAAATTTCAACTAATCCCATATCCCCCATTTCAAAAACCCCGATTTCATTTACTCCACCAAATCTATTTTTAACTGAACGGATCATTCTAAAATGACCACCATTTTCACCTTCAAAATATAAAACTGTATCCACCATATGTTCTAAAACTTTAGGACCAGCAATCTGACCATCTTTAGTTACATGACCAACAAGAATAACAATAATACCAAGTTGCTTAGCCATAGTGATAATTTCATGAGCCGCAGCTCTAACTTGCGAAACAGTACCAGGACTTGAACTAAATTCTGGCACAAACATAGTTTGAATAGAATCAATTACCAATAATTCAATATCACGATTCTCTCTAATGGAACTTATAATATCATTAACATTAGTTGCTGCCATTAATTTAGTAGGAGCGCTACTCAATCCCAGCCTTGCAGCTCTAAGCCTTACTTGCTCGATTGATTCTTCGCCCGTTATATAGGCAGTTTTAATGTTTTTGATTGATAGATTTGCAACGAGTTGTAATAGTAAGGTTGATTTTCCAATACCAGGATCACCACCTATTAGAATTGCAGAACCTTTGACCAGCCCACCTCCAAGCACCCTATCTAATTCTAATATAGCACTACTAAAACGAGGAGGCGGTGTAACAACGGAATCTAATGACTCAAACTGGAGAGCTTTGCTTGATTTGCTTTTAGTAACAGGGACATTATTTTCTTCCACAAAGCTATTCCAACTATTACATTCATCACATTTACCACTCCACTTTTTTGAAGCATATCCGCATTCTTGACAAACAAATTGAGTTATAGATTTTGAATGTTTCATCATACTACTCCACAGTTTTTTATACAACGGGAAGCTTTGGGATAAGGAGGAGGAGTCATCCTGGAGCGATATTTATCTTCGAAGAAGATAAATTGAAGCGATGGGATCCATCTTTCTTTATTTTTAATAGTACTTTGTTGAAGATTGAAGATTTTTGTGGATCTTACCCGCTCGTTTTGTCTTAAAAAGACAAAACTTCTCGTCCTGAGATGACAACCTTCTGAGCTATCATATAAAAAGTACGGTGTAGTATGATGTTTCATATCGGTAATGATAATTTCACAGTTGCACCTATTCCTTCGTTATTAGTAAATGATATTAAACCACCATGATCATCCATAATTTTTTTAACAATAGCTAGTCCCAAGCCACTACCCTTAGGTTTGGTAGTAATATATGGCTCTGTTAGACGATTTATAATTTGCGAATCAAAACCAGCACCATTATCTTCAATGATAATATTTACAAACTTGCCTTCTATCACAACATCAACCTTAATCAAACCATCTTTACTATTAGAATTTTGCTCTATTGATTCTTCAGCATTTTTAAGAAGGTTAATTAAAATACGATCAATCTGCCCCTCATCAATAGTCACTAAAATCTCATCATCTGGTGTATCTAATTTATATTTAATTACATTGCCAGTAATTTGTCTAGCAAACACAGCATTACTAACCAAATTTACTAAATCACATCTTGCAAATACAGGGGATGGTATACGGGCAAAATTGACAAACTCATCAATGATCGAGCCAATATTGCTAACATGTCTAATAATCGTATCAATATATCTGGTGAAAGTTTCTTGATCAGATACTTCATGGGAATATTTTTTGATTAATCTCTCAGAAGCAAGTCGGATTGGAGTAAGTGGATTTCTCACTTCATGCGCGATTCTTCTTGCCACATCAGACCAAGCAGCAGTACGCTGGGCTACTAGTAACTCTGTTATATCATCAAAAGTTATAATATAACCTTGCAAATGATTATTGAATTTTTCAGCAACAATCCTTACCAACAATGCAATTTTTCTACCCTGACGCATGATATTTATTTCAGATTGAACAGGCACATCTGGCGTTAGTTCGGACAAATCAAATAAAGATTCAAATTCAGGGATCACTGACTCAATATCTGTCTCTACAACCTCAAAAGCTTGAACCACTAACATATTGCAAGCTGACTTATTGATAACACTGATTTTTTTATCCGTATCTACTGCAATAATACCAGCAGAAACACCAGCAATTACCATTTCATTAAAATGTCTTTTAACATCTATTTCATTAGCAGCTTCGATTAATTCATTACGTTGTTTTGCTATTTGTTCTGTCATTAAGTTAAAAGCACGCCCTAAAACACTAACCTCATCTTTTTTTGATCTTTCCTGAACCCTAAAATCAAAATCTCCAGATCTTATTCTATCGGTTGCTTTAAGTAATGCTCTAATTGGATCAGTGATTTCCGTAGCAAATACTATCCCTCTTGCGATTGATGCTACAAGTAGCAACATAGCTGCAATTAAAAATATGAAAGAAAATTGAATTTGTAACTGGGCTATTTCTGATTTCAATCGATTATATTCATTAGCAGCACCTTGAGATGCTTCGGTATGAGCAAGCACATTACTGTCGATTAACCTTCCTACCAATAAATACATATCAGAGGAAAAAATACCAGATAGACTCTTTAGCTTTACCAGAGCCCTAACCCGGTCATTTTTATCATCGGCTAATATTACCGCCTGGTTTTTATTGACATTTTCAAAGTCAGCATCAGTTATTTTATCTAAAGAAAATAATAATGAGAAACTAAGACGTGATTTTGCTAAAATTTTTCTATCATCAGATCTAAAAATAATAGCCTCAGATAAAGATCTTGCATTGACTTGGGCTTCTATAAATTGACTAAAATAAATAGGATCATTTACCAGGCCATAAGCTTCATTATTCAAATCATTTGCCATACTAAGAGCATCTGCCTTAATATTTTCTTTATGTTCTTTTAAATAAGCCTCAGCTACCACTACAGATTCTTCAATAGCAATACTCACCTTCTGATTAAACCAAGATTGAATTCCATAGTTAAATAGAATAAATGAGAATACAGCAACGATAATCACAGGAATTGCAGTACCCAAACTAAACATCATCACAATACGTTTCTGTAAAACCCCACCAGTTTTAGATCCATAGATGGTGATTAATTTTCGTGAGATAGCAATAATAAGAGCTAAGAATAAGATGAGATCAATGATAATAAGCACCATCATGAATCGATGGTTAGCTTCAAAATTTCTGGTAGTACTTGTAATATAACCGTAAGTAGCAATAGTTGAGATACCAGCACAAATAGCTAAAATTGATAATAGATGCTTTTTAATTTTATGGTTATTAAAATAATTTTGTAAGTATCTAATCATAAGCTTTTATAATATCACTAATAGCCTTATCAATACTCAAATTATTATAAAGCAAATCATTGATTGCCCGACATATTGGCATATTTATTTTTAATTTATGCGCTAACTCAGAAACTGATTTAGCAGAATCAACACCTTCTGCAACAGTTACTCTATGACCTAATATATTAGCCAGCCCATGATTTTGGGCAAGTTCAATACCTAAGGAAGTATTTCGCGATTTAACAGAATTACATGTTAGTAAAACATCACCAATTCCACCATAACCAAAAATAGTTTCAGGCTTTCCACCTTTTGCCACAGACAATTTAGCAATTTCAGAAATACCTTTGGTAATAACAGCGGCCCTAGCATTCTCACCCAAATCCCTACCAATTATCAAACCACTAGCTATAGCTATAATATTTTTAGTAGCACCAGCAATTTGATTAGTAATCATATCATTGCAAGTATAAGGAGTGAAATTTTCATTTCTAACAATCGATGAAGCTAAATATGCAAGGCCTGAATCATTTGATGCAATAGTAGTAGCAGATGGTTTATGTAATGCAACTTCCATTGCTAAATTAGGACCAGATAAAATAGCAACTTTATTATCAGGAATCACCTCATGCGCTACCTCGCTCATCAACATTAGGCTTTCTTTTTCAATACCTTTACTGCAAATTACCACTGGAGATTTAATCTTGGCATCTCTTAAATGAGTAAAAATAGCTCTTACATACTGAGATGGTACTGCAATAAAAATCACATCAACATTATCAGTCATAGTTATGTCATCAGAAGCAGTGATATTGCCTGACAATGATATATCAGGTAAATATAACTTATTTTCACTATAATGATTAATATCATCAATCACATCTTGATTTTGCGAAATAATAATAACACCAGAAGCATTGACAGATGCTACTTTTGCAATTGCAGTACCCCAAGCACCAGATCCAATTACAGCTATTGATTTTTTACTATTATTCATGATTGATTTTTTACTATTATTCATGACTGACTCGAAAAACCTATCACTAATTTCTCCTCCTCATAATCTACTTCTTTTTGATGATCAAATTTCTGATCAATTTTACTAGATAAAGAAATAGCTAAAGNCTGATCTTTAATATATTGATCAAACAAACTAATTGCCTCTCTAGTTTCATCATTACCTTCAATTGCCAGTGCGATTTTATCAGAAACATTAAGGTTAAATTCTTTTCTAGTTTGTTGCACCAACCTTACCAGATCCCTTGCTACTCCCTCACTTTGTAGTTCCTTAGTAATTTCCAAATCAAGAATCACCATCGCATCTTGACTCGATAAAACATTAGTACCTTTTTTATCGTTAGGCTCTAAAATAGCACTACATTCTTCTTTAGTTAGCTTCTCACCAGCAATAGTCATAGTACCATCTGCATTTTGAGTCCATCTACCTGCTTTGCTTTCAACAATAATATCTTTAACTCTAGCTGGGATTCTTTTACCAATTATAGGGAAATTTACTTGTGGTTTAAAGCTAGCAAGACCTGTCAAATTATCAGAAAATATTATTTGCTTTACATTGACCTCGTCTTGGATAAGATCTGCAAATCCTTGTAATTCAACCACATTATTACCAGCTACTACAAGTTTAGCAAGAGGCATTCTCACTCTGATATTTTCATCATGTCTAATCGATAGGCAAGCAGTAGTAATTTCTCTAATTCTATCCATACTAGCTACTAGTTTTTCATCTAACTTAATCTCACTAACATCAGGAAATAATGTTAAATGTACTGAATTTTCAGAGATTTTGTCACCATTACAAACAAGACCCAAATATATTTCTTCACTAAGCATAGGAAGCAAAGAAGCCATAGCACGACACATAATATGTAAAACACTATATAGGCTATTATAAGCTTTTTGCTTATCTAGATCTTTCTCACTTTTCCAGAATCTATTTCTATTTCTTCTAATATACCAATTAGTCAAAACTTCAAAGAAAGCATTAATTTCCTCACAAGCATCCACCGTATCATAAGCATCTAAAGATTTTTCAATTTTCTCTACCGATACCCGAGTCTTAGATAAAATATATAAATCCATTAAGTTAGTAGAAGTTAAATCAAACTCAGCCTTGATTTTATCTGAATTAGCATAAAGAGTGAAAAAATTATAAACATTCCAGATAGGCTTAATCGAAAGACGAAGCACATCCTTGATCATTTTTCCTTCTTTATCAATCATCAATACCTGTCCTCTCATCACAGATGAAGACATCATTAAAAATCTTAAAGCATCAGCACTATAAGCGCTAAATATTTCCTTAGGATCTGCAAAATTATCAAGGCGCTTAGAAAGCTTCTGACCCTTCTCATCTAAAATTACCCCATGACAAATACAGTTTAAAAATGCAGGACGATCAAAAAGCGCAGTCGATAAAACCATCAAAGTATAGAACCAACCACGAGTTTGAGCCACATATTCAACGATGAAATCAGCAGGAAAATGACCTTCGAACCATTCTTTATTTTCAAATGGATAATGGCACTGTGCAAATGGCATAGAACCACTCTCAAACCAACAGTCAAATACATCCCCTACCCTTCTCATCATTGATTTTCCCGTTGGATCATCAGGATTTTTTCTTACCAAATCATCAATATAAGGCTTATGAAGATCAGTAACCTTCACACCAAAATCAGCTTCAAGTTCAGAAATAGAACCATAAACATCAATTCTAGGATAAGCAGGATCATCACTTTTCCAAACAGGAATAGGAGTTCCCCAGAAACGATTTCTACTGATCGACCAGTCTCTTGCATTCTCCAACCACTTACCAAATAAACCGTCTTTGATATGACCAGGTATCCAGTTAATCTGCTGGT
>JYHA01000028.1 GCA_000970895.1 Candidatus Arcanibacter lacustris | reverse complement strand
CCTCTTGCTGTTTGCTCTCCGTCGATAATTTCTACATTACCATTAGTGATAATTTTTGAAATGTCAGATGTATTTTTATCATAATAAACGAGCATTTGATCGGCTTTAAGAGTGAGGTTTTCTTGTTTTGCTACTACATTACCTTTAAAATCTGCAAGATTATTTAACTGATCAACCATCAGATTATTTGAGGTAATTATCGTTTCTTTATTTGATTTAAATAACTTATCTTCTGCATAAGCAAGACTAGAAAACATCATCATTATTATTACTATCAATCTCATACTACCCCACAGTTTTTCAAACAACGGGGGAAGTTTTGAGACAAATAAGGGGTCGTCATCCTGGAGCGATATTTATCTTCTAAGAAGATAAATTGAAGCGATAGGATCCATTTTTCTTTATTTTTAATAGTACTTTGTTGAAAATTTAAGATTTTTGTGGATCCTATCGCTCTTTTGTCTTTTTCAAAGACAAAATTCTCTCCAGGATGACGACCCTCTGAGGTATCATATAAAAACTGTGAGGTAGTATGTATCAATCTATACATTAATTTTGCTTCTTTATAATAACTGCGACAGGTCCGGTAAAATAAATTTTTTTATCAAGGGTATTGGCCCTAAAGCCATTTGCCTTTAATTTACCCAAATCACCCGATATATTTATCTCGTCTGCACCAATGATTAAATTATTTTCTACGTCAAAGATAGCAGATTTAGTATAAGCTTTATAGTTTTTATTATAAATAATATTTACATCTTGGTTGATTTCTAAAACTTTTTCTATTTGCTGCCAAATACCTTTATTAGAATTTATTTGTAACTCAATATTATCCTTAAAGAGTATATTTGCAATAGGATGATCTAGAGATATTTTATCTTGTATTTCTTCTAAAGCTCTAGCAGCAATTATTTCATACTTATTATCATTCTCATCTATACCATAAAATTTTGGATGAGAAACCATCGATCTATTATCTATAGTAGGAGCATCAGAAGATTTAATATCAAGCTTAATTTGTGATTTGGAAAAATCAAAAAACGGAAACATAAGCGCCAGCAATAAACATACCGAAATTACAATTGATAGTTTTTTACTTATAGCTACAAATCTAGAATACTTCCTATTTGTCATTTGATTAATTTTTACCAACTTTCAAACAATCATGGATATGAATAATGCCCATAGGTTTATTTTGCTCTGTGATAAATAATGTGGTTATGCCATTCTCATTCATTAGATTCGCAGCATCAACTGCCAAACTTTCTGAATCTATAGTTTTTGGATTCTTATTCATAATTTCAAGTACTGAAGTTCCAAGCAAATTAGGACCCATATTTCTTCTTAAATCTCCATCACAAATAATACCCATTAACCCACCTGCGCTATCTATAACCCCTACACATCCTAGTCGCTTAAGAGACATAGTCATAATAGCGTCACTCATAAGGCTTGAGCTACCAACCAAAGGAATCGCATCATCTTTATGCATTAGATCTTTTACTTTAGTAAAGATTGATCCGATCTTACCACCTGGGTGAAGTAATTTATAGTCTTCCTTGTTAAATCCTCTTTTTTCAAGCAAGGTGACAGCCAGAGCATCGCCAAATACTATCATCATAGTAGTAGAAGTAGTAGGAGATTGCAAATCACTCGCTTCTTTAATTTGTGGTAAGATTATCTTGATGTCAGCAGCATTTGCAAGTTGTGAATTACTATTACCAACTAAAGCTACTAGCTTGATATCTATTTTTTTACAGTAAGATACTAAGTCTCTAATCTCTTGGGTCTCACCAGAATTTGATAATAAAAAAACCAAATCATCACGAGTAATCATACCAAGATCACCGTGACTTGCTTCACTTGGGTGTACAAAAAATGATGGAGTACCAGTTGATGCTAAAGTGGATGCTATTTTTTTAGCAATAATACCACTCTTACCAATACCGCTTAAAATTACCTTGCCCTTTAGTAAAAATATAGTCTCAACTAATTCTACAAAACTATAGTCAAGCGCTTGAGACAAAGATTGAAGACCCTCTATCTCGGTATTTATAACTTGCTTAGCAATTTCAACATCAACACTTACTATCATTTTTTTATTCATATTATTAATGTCCGAATATATCCCAATCTTCAAAACCAGCCAAGTCAATCTCTGCTCTTGTTGGCAAGAATTTAAAGCATGCATTTGCCATATGCATCTTGCCATCACGATTTAACATACCAACTAACTTATCTCTTAATTCATGCAAATATAACACATCGCTTGCAGCATATTCTAACTGATCTTTGCTTAATTCCTTACTACCCCAATCAGAAGATTGTTGTTGCTTAGAAATTTGCACTCCGATCAACTCCCTGCATAATTCTTTCAAACCATGAGAGTCAGTATAGGTGCGAGCTAGTCTTGATGCAATTTTCGTACAGAATACATTATTAAGCTTTACATCTAAATAATAATTAATGGCTGCTAAATCGAATCTAGCAAAATGAAATATCTTGCAAGTATTCTCATCAGATAATAATTTTTTTAAATTTGGTGCTTGGTAATTTTTTCCAGTAAATTGAACTAAATGAGCGTTACCATCACCGTTTGAAATTTGTATCAAACAAAGATGATCTCTTTTAGTTTTAAGGCCCATAGTTTCTGTATCTATGGCTAAGTCGCCCTTTAATACGAAATCATCAGGCAAGTCACCTAAATAATGTAAGGTTGCTATGATTATTCTCCATTTTAAAATATTATTTTAGTACCTAGAAGAAGATTAGAACTTCTATGAATTATTTTTTGAATTTTATCTTGAAATGATAATATAAAACTATAGAAGATTGTCAACTCTAATGCTATGATCTAGAGATTATGAAAAAAATATTTTTAATAGCGGGCGAAGCATCAGGAGATGTATTGGGCGCCAAACTAATGATCGCCATGAAAGAGCAAGAAGAAAATATATTGTTCTATGGCATAGGAGGCCCCAAAATGGCTCAAGAGGGACTTAGCAGTTTGTTTGACATGAACGAGCTATCCATCATGGGTTTTTTCGAGATCATCACCAAACTACTACATATCAACAGCAGAATTAATTATACTGTAAGTCAGATTAAAAAAATATTACCAGATATAGTTATTACGATTGATTCTCCAGGATTTTGCTTTAGAGTTGCTGCTAAAATAAAGCATCTAAACTTAAGATTAATCCATTATGTAGCTCCCTCTGTCTGGGCTTACAAACCTGAAAGAGCCAAGAAAATAGCCTCTATTTATGACCATCTTTTAACATTACTACCTTTTGAACCAAAATATTTTACAGACGAAGGATTAAATGCTACTTTTGTTGGCCACCCTATCATTGAAGACAAACTTGGCAATGGAGCTATTTTTCGTCTCAAACATAAAATAGACCCTAATGATAAATTATTATGTATTATGCCAGGAAGCAGAATTCAAGAATTAGAAAAACTGCTACCTATTTTTGTTGAAACAACCCGTATTTTGATGCGCAAAGTAAGCAATTTAAACTTAGTTGTAATTTCCTTGCCTCATCTTGCACCGATGGTACAGAAAGCCTTTGGTGAAAATAATATCAAGATCATCATTACCACTTCTGATCAATCTAAAATTGATGCACTAGCTGCTTCTAACGCTGCTCTTGTAAAATCTGGAACTAGTAGTTTAGAAGTTGCTTTTGCCAAAGTGCCTATGATTGTAGCTTACAAAATCAATGAATTATCAGCTTGGTTTGTAAAAAGAATCCTTAAAATTTCTTATGTTTCTTTAGTTAATATTATTATGGACAAAAAAATCATACCAGAATTATTGCAAGAAGATTGCAATGCAGAAAATTTAGCAAAAGAACTCGAGGAATTACTAAACAATGCTGACTCTAGAAATAGTCAAATATCGAATTTTGCTTCCGTGTTTAAACAGCTTAAAAACGGAAAATCAAGTCCTAGTACCCAAGCTGCCAAAATAATATTAGGATCATAGGATGAAGATCAAGCCTCTGCTAAGTTTGTTAATTATCTCAACTTTGTTTGTTGTTTTGTATAACACAATAGCCTCTGATAAAAAATCAGTACGTACAGTCCCTCTTCCTGAATTTACATTACCGCTCGTAGGCAATGAATCAAAACAGATAGGAATTGATGATATTAAAGGCGAAGTTTTTATCATGAATTTTTTTGCTACTTGGTGTAAAGTTTGCTTACAAGAACATAATTATTTAGTTTCATTGTCAAAGCAAATTGCAACACCAATTTACGGAGTATCAATTAGAGATCATGATCAAAATATTGAAAAGTTACTTAAGCATTTTGGCAACCCATATAAACTTGTTTTATCTGACATAGATGGCTATAGCAGCACCATACCAATCAGAGGATTGCCCACTACCATATTAGTAAATGAAAATGGTGATATTATCTCGAGCCATAGTGGAGCTATGTCTAAGTCAGTTTTTGATCATAAATTCTTACCATATATGTCAGCTAGGGATAAAGAATAGATATTAGCGCAATTTTCTCACCTCTTTTTAGTCTATAAAATCAGTCCAAATAAAGATTTATGCAAAAACGAGGCGCGTCATCCTGGAGCGATATTTATCTTTGAAAAAGATAAATTTAAGCGATAGGATCCATCTTTAACCTTGTAAGGAATTGATTATGACAGCAATTTTGTGGATCCTATCGGTCGATTTTTCTTTTAGAAAAACCTCCCTCCAGAATGACGCACCCCTCTTACCCCGAACAAACATCATATCTTCAATTAGATTTCTTTTAGTCTTATTGTTAGTTACAAATTTATCTTTAGCATCTTCGTTTAATGAGCAAACTCCAGAAGTACAAAATATCTTTAAACAAGTATTATGTACCACTTGCGCAGGTCAATCTATTGCAGAATCAGATACTAATATTGCTAGATTTCTAAGAAAGACTATCATCGACATGTTAAATGAAGGAAAATCCACAAATCAAATTAAGTCATATTTGGTTAAAAATTATGGGGAGCAGATCTTAACCTCACCCCCCATTAACCCATATACTTATTTTCTATGGGCATCACCTTTTATTTTACTTATTATGATGATTTATTTATCCTGTAAAAAGAAGTAAAACTAAACTCTCTCTACATGCACTTCTATTAAAGGCTCTTTACCAACTTCTCTTTTAATCACTCTTCTGACAATTGATTTTACTTGTGAGATGAGAGCTTCGTTAGAGGTTTTTTCGATTTTGATTTTGATCTTCTTAACATCCCCTGCCTTCTCATCAATTACAAATCTAATTTCATTGGTCAGCTCCATAATTAAATCATGATCTTCTTTGGCATCTAATGACCCTGGAGTGGCTAAAATTGGATCAGTTCTAAGAGTATTAGAAGTATGACCCATAATCAGAGTTACAATTACAGCCCCATCATGCTGGAGTTTTCTTCTTGCTTTCATCACTGGTGAATTAGTTGGTAGCAAATAATTACCATCAACTGCCAAATAACCAGAAGGAACCACAGCTATTTTTTCAGGCTTACCGGGTGCCAATCTTATTACATCACCATTTTCAACGCAGATTGCTTGCTTAACACCCCATTTTTTAGCCATTTTTGCATGTTCGTGAATATGCACTATCTCGCCATGAACAGGTATTGCTAATTTTGGTCTGATTAACTCATACATTTTCTTTAATTCATCACGTGATGGATGACCAGACACATGCACAAAGTGACTTTTCTCAGTAAATAAATTCACACCCAATTTAATTAATTGATTAAATTGACGATAGATTCTTTTATCATTCCCAGGAATAATTTTAGATGAGAATATAATATTATCACCAGGTACTAATTTTATAGTAGGGTGAGACCCATTAGCCATTTTAGTAGCAGCAGCCATAGGCTCGCCTTGACAACCAGTACATAATACTAAAATTTTATTACGTGGATATTTAGCAAAGCTTCTATCATCTAGAAATTCTTCTACATTCTCAAGATAACCAGTTTCACGAGCAGCATTGGTAACTCTCCACAGGCTTCTACCAGCCATGACAACTTTTCTTCCAGCTTCAGCAGCAGCACGAATAATCGTATCAATCCTTGCAATATTTGAGGCAAAAGTAGTAACCACCACCAGCTTATCACATTCAGAGATTAATTTGATCATACTCTTTTTAAGATCGCCTTCTGATCCTGAAGTACCAGGATTAAATACGTTAGTAGAGTCTCCTACTAATGCTAATATTCCTTCATCTCCGATTTTCTTTAGCACTTTATCATCAGCAGGCTTTCCAACTAATGGATCATGATCAAATTTCCAATCACCAGTATGCATCACATTGCCTAAATCAGTTCTAATGATTGCAGCTTGCATTTCAGGAGCTGAGTGAGCTAATTGCACATATTCAATTGAGAATGGTCCGAGTTCAAAACTACCATTTTGTTCAATCTCAACGATTGGAACTTTTTTTGACAAACCATATTCGCTAAGCTTTGCCTTTAAAAAAGATGAGGTAAAACGCGTAGTATAGACAGGACAACCAATCTCATCCCATAGATATTGTACAGCACCTAAATGATCTTCATGAGCATGAGTAAGCACAATCCCAAGCACATCTTTTTTGTGTTTTTCTATAAAGCTAATATCTGGCACTATCATATCTACACCCGGTAGATAATCATCAGCAAAACCAGCTCCGAAATCTACAATAATCCACTTACCTTTATAATGATATAGATTAAAGTTTAGTCCTATTTCTCCTGAACCACCAAGTGGCACAAATAATAATTCGTCTTTATGTTTGTTAATATCCATGTTTTTTTATTTCCAATTTAATTTTAAATTCTCATCAGCTTTAGGATAAGAAATATTCCCTCCCCCCTGACTTCCTCTGGCTAGAAGATCTTAGGGATCCCCTGATTAAGGGCGATATTCAATCTCACCTTTGGTTCGGGTAAGTTCGCTCGTAATCAGAGGAAGTCAGTGGGTGCAAAGCATCTCCTTATCCAGAACTGGTGCAACTCTAAAGCTTTATATAATATTCCTGACCGCCAGCTAAAATTATTTTAATAGATCCGTTCTCAGTTATATCTTCAAATACTCCAGAAATTCTGTTGTTACCAAAAATTACCGTAATAACCTCGCCAATATTATTACGCTTACTCAGCCATTTCTCTCTAATAGGGTTTAATCCCTTTTTTTTCCATATATCAAACCAATAGTTAAAGCTCTTCATGAATTCATCAATAGCTTTATTAATTTCAAGCTCTAGAATATTGATTTCCACTCCTATAATCAGATAATCAGAATATGGTT
This sequence comes from Candidatus Arcanibacter lacustris, assembly GCA_000970895.1. Lineage (GTDB taxonomy): Bacteria > Pseudomonadota > Alphaproteobacteria > Rickettsiales > Arcanibacteraceae > Arcanibacter > Arcanibacter lacustris. Next base: position 18,399 of record JYHA01000028.1, on the reverse strand, counting down.
CTAATAATATCTGAGCGACAGTTCTATCATCTATTTTTATCTCATTAGGCCATTTGTAGCTTACATTTCCTCCATTCGGATGAAAATTAGCTAACATCTGCCCAACTGCAACACTTGCTACAAATGACATGCCTGAGCTATATAATATATCTTCTTTTGGAAATAACAATATTGATAAATGTAAATTACCTGAAATTGGCGCTAAACCATTCCTAGAACTAAGATTATTTTTCGTTTGTGACTTTGCCCATATTACTAAATCACTATTTACCCCTGCCTTAACTAGTCTCTTTGCCTCTTCATTAGTACTATCAATATCTTCAAAAATCAGTAGATTATATTGTTTTAACCAGCCTCCAGCATCATTTTTCATAAAAATAAAGAATCAGCAGCTCTTGCTACTATTATATTAATTTTATCAGAAAACAACATATATGTTACTATGAACAATACACTCATAATTGCTAATAACAAGCTATTATCATATTTTGTTAATATAATCTCTTCTTTGGCTTCATCAAAATAAATAATTTTTACTATTCTCAGATAGTAATAGGCCGATACCAAACTAGCACTAATAGCAATCACAGAAAGCCAGATCATACCAGCTTTAATACTGGCAAATAAGATATAGAATTTTGCAAAAAATCCTGCAAAAGGAGGGATACCAGCCATTGAAAATAAAATCACCGACATTAAAAATGCTAATAATGGATTGTTTTTGGCTAATCCCGCATATGAATTTACATCTTCTAGCTTCGTACTAACTATACAAGCAAATATACCAATATTCATCACCACATAAATAATAGCATAAGTGATGATAGCCCTTACCCCATCATTATCACCAGTTGCAAGAGCCATCATAATATAACCAATATGACCTATGGAACTATAAGCTAGAAGTCTTTTTATGTTATTTTGTCTAATAGCGCCAAATGCACCTACCATCATCGATAATATCGAAATCACCACTATTATTTGTTGCCATTTTAATATCCAATCGCCAAAAGGATTAATCATCAATCTAGAAAACAACAACATAACAGCCATCTTTGGCGCTGTTACAAAAAATGCAGTAACTATCGTTGGAGATCCCTGATAAACATCTGGAGACCACATATGAAATGGCGCTGCTGATATTTTAAAACATAATCCCACCACCACCAAAATAAAACCAACTAATAGACCAAGATTTAGCATCTGGTAAGATTTGATTAGAACCGCTAATTCTGAGAAATTAGTAGTAGCAGCAAACCCATAAATAAGCGAAATACCGTATAATACCAATCCTGATGATACAGAGCTTAAGATAAAATATTTAACACCAGCTTCTGTTGATTTGCTATTTTTATGATCATAACTTGCTAGCACGTATAAGCATAGACTTTGCAATTCAATGCCCAAATATAGAGATAGAAAGTCATTAGCACTCACTAATATCAACATCCCAACCAATGAAAACAACATCATCACAGGGAATTCTTTACCCTTATCTTCATTACTTGTATAAAGAGATAAAATGAAAGATCCTGATAAGATAATGATTAATTTAGATAGGCTGATATAATCATTACTAGCAAAATAATGAAAGAAATTACTACTAACACCATTGTCATTTGGACAGAATGCTAAAATAGATAATATTACCAACAATAAAAGCGATGATAATCTTGAGATTAATTTTGTATTTTTATTACAGCTAAAAGCCCCAATCATGGTCAATAACACAGCACCAAATGCCAATATTATTTCAGCAAGTAGAGGTCTTATCAATAAATATGTCATGCTCTTACCTCTAAACCTAAATTCACCAGGTTTACGTCATCCTGGAGTGAGATTTTTCTAAAAGAAAAATCGAGCGATAGGATCCATTCTTTTAAAGCTTCAATATGGATCCTGGAGCGATTTGCGTTAGAACAAATCGCTCCAGGATGACGACCTCTTGTAGGATTTAATCCCACATCAGAGCAACTTATCTTTAAAGCCATACTCATATCACTTCCCTAGAGTTATTTCTTTTGCTAATTTAGCAACATTTACATAAAATATATTGGTCAAAACCTTAGGGTAAATACCCAAATATAATACCAATAACATTAAAGGGACAAAAATAGTCATTTCCCTACAATTTACATCTTTTAATTTTGATACTACTTCACCTACAGTATCACCCAACATCACTTTTTTATAAAGCATCAACATATAACAAGTACCAAATACCAAACCAGTCGCAGCTAAAATACAAGTAATTTGGCTTGTCTTATAGCTACCTGCAAGCACCATAATCTCACCCACAAAACCACTAGTACCAGGAAGACCAACACTTGCCATGGTAAATAACATCATAATAAAAGCAAATTTAGGCATATATTTTGCCACACTTCCATAGTCTTTGATGGCTTTAGTGTGGGTTTGTTCATATAAAACCCCCACACATAAGAATAAGGCAGCAGATACTAAACCATGGCTGATAATCTGCACCATAGCACCAGTCATTCCCTGAATATTAAAAGAGAAAATACCAATCGTTACAAATCCCATATGAGCAATTGAAGAATAGGCAATCATTTTCTTCATGTCACTTTGAGCTATTGCAACTAACGATGCGTAAATCACCGCAACAACACTTAAGAAAAATACCAAATCTGCAAAATATTTACTAGCCTCAGGAAGCATGGGCAGCGAAAATCTGATAAAGCCATAAGCACCCATTTTAATTAAGATACCAGCTAAAATCACTGATCCTGCAGTTGGAGCCTGTACATGCGCATAAGGAAGCCAAGTATGGAATGGCCACATTGGAATCTTAACAGCAAATGAGGCAAATAAAGCAAGCCACAAAATACGCTGAACACCTAAGTCAAGACTTGGCATTTTTGCAGTAAGAACTGTAATATCCATAGTATTAAAGCTAATATAAATAAATATTATAGCTAAAAGTAATAATAGGGATCCAGCAAGTGTATATAAGAAGAATTTATAAGCAGCATAAACTCTATCTTCTCCACCCCAAATACCAATCACCATATACATAGGAATCAACATTGCTTCAAAACATAAGTAAAATAAGATCAGATCAAGAGCACAAAATACTCCCATAACCAGAGTTTCAAGTAGTAAAAAGGCAATGATAAAGCCAGATAGATTTTTCTTAATCGCTTTTGTACTAGCCAAGATACAAATTGGCGTTAAAAAGCTAGTAAGCAAAATTAGTGGCAATGATATTCCATCAACCCCCACTCTATAATAGATGTTAAATGACTCTATCCATGATACCACTTCATTAAACTGAAAGTCAGTCTTTGTATTATCAAATAGCGTATACATATAAATTGAAATGATAAAGCTTAAACCACTTGCGATTATACCAATGATAATTGCCTTTCTTGGCACAAACAAAATTAGCAAAGCGCCCAATAAAGGCATGAGTAACATTAAACTAATAAGATTATTTTCTATCATGATTTTATTACTAAGAAACTAATGATTATTGTAATTCCAGCAAGCATTACAAATAAATAATGATAAATATAGCCAGTCTGAGTTTTATTGACTACCGCACCAAAATGACGTGCAATAAATGCAAAACCATTAGGTCCCAAACCATCAATAACTAATACATCCACTATTTGCCATAAATAGCGAGATAATTTCATAATAGGTCTAACAAATATAGCATCATAGATTTCATCAATATAATATTTGTTAAATGACAATAGATAAAGAGGACGAATCTTAGAAGCGATAATGTCTGATAATTTTGGAAATATCATATAGATAAAATATGCTAGTATGATGCCTGATATGCCCATTAATAATGGCATATTTTTAACCCACATAGGAACGGATTCTACATCTAGATGATGAAGATTTACAATCGACCCATTCCAGAATTTCTCATCCATAATATGAAGTAAATCACTTGCTACAAATCCTGCTAATACCGCCCCTATAGCTAAAACCCCAAGCGGTATAGTCATAGATAATGGTGACTCATGAACATGATGCATTACATCTTCGCTTGCATTTGCTTTGCCGTGGAAACATTTAATAATAAGTCTCCATGAATAAAATGCGGTACAGAATGCAGCGAAATTACCAAGTATGAATGCGAAATTACTACCAGATGCATAAGCAGATTCCAAAATTATATCTTTAGAATAATATCCTGCAAATGGGAAAATTCCAGCTAAAGCCAAAGAGCCAATCCACATCATGATATAAGTAAATGGAATTTTTTTAGCAATCCCACCCATTTTGTTGATATCTTGCTCACCACTCATAGCGTGAATCACTGAGCCTGCCCCAAGGAACAATAAAGCTTTAAAGAAAGCATGAGTCATTAGATGAAAAACTCCTGCATCATAGGATGAAACACCACAGGCAAAAAACATATATCCAAGCTGACTACAAGTAGAATATGCGATAATTTTTTTAATGTCATTTTGAGTAAGAGCAATAGTAGCCGCAAATGCACAAGTAATAGCACCAACTATTGTTACCACCTCTCTTGCAAGGCAAGAATATTCAAATAAAGGAGAACAGCGAGCCACTAAAAATACACCAGCAGTAACCATTGTTGCTGCATGGATTAGGGCAGATACTGGAGTTGGGCCTTCCATCGCATCAGGAAGCCAAGTATGTAGACCAATTTGCGCAGATTTACCCATACTACCCATAAATAACAACAGACAAATCAAATCAAAAGCTGGAACTTGCCACCCTAGGAAATTTATAATTAATGATTGCTTTGATGCTACTTGGCTAAATATATGACTAAATTCCAGAGAGTTAAAAACGCTAAATATTGTAAAAATTCCAAGAGCAAAACCAAAATCACCAACTCTATTTACAATGAAAGCTTTCATAGCAGCCTTATTAGCTGATTCTTTTTTATACCAGAATCCTATTAGCAAATAAGAACAAAGTCCTACACCTTCCCATCCTAGGAATAATTGTAAGAAATTGTCACTAGTTACTAACATAATCATGAAAAAGGTAAATAAAGATAGGTAAGACATAAATCTTGGCACATTAGGATCATGGCTCATATAACCAGTTGAATATAGATGCACTAAACATGAAACAACAGTTACTACCACTAACATAACTGAAGTGAGGCTATCGAGCATCATCCCCCAATTAACAGAAAAAGCACCCACATTCATCCAACTAAAAAAGTGGATATTGTGAACATTACCATCAATTACCACATTATTAAAATTTACTATAGCAAGTATGGCAGTGAGAATCATGGAAATAGTAGTGATTAGACAAGCCAATTTATCTGATATTTTACCAGAAAATAAACCTGTAACAATTGCTGATAGAAGCGGAAGTAGAATAATAAATATTGCCATGATTATCCTTCCAACTCTTTGATTTCGCCCGCATCAACGGTGGCGCAATTTCTATAATGAACTATGATAATGGCAAGTCCTATGGCAGCCTCTGCTGCTGCTACCACCAATATAAATAAGCTAAAAATCTGACCATGAATATCTCTTAAATAAGCAGAGAATGCTACAAAATTGATATTTACAGCAAGCAACATTAGTTCAATCGCCATTAAGATACTAATTAGAGTTCTTCTAAATGAAAAAATACTACAAATAGCTAGTACAAATAATATCGCACTAAGCATTAAATAGTGAGTTAATCCTATTTTAAATATCGGGCTATTAATCAGTAATTCCATCTATCCCCACCCCTGTTGGTACTTTTACAATTCTCATTGAACTCTCTTTATTCCTTGAGAGTTGACGCGACTTATCTTGTTTATGAGAGGTTTTTTTATCACGCAAAGTAAGCACAATAGCTCCAATCATTGCAACTAACAAAACCAGACCAGAAATCTCAAAATGATAAATATAGTTTGTATATAATATTTGTCCAATTTCATGAGTATTGGTAATTTTCTTATCAAGATTTTCAGGCCCTCTCACACTAATATGTTCTATAGAAGAAATGATAATAAATAGTAAATCTATCAGTAAAATTATCGATAACCCTATAAAAACGGGTAAGTTTTTATTGAGCCCAAATTTTATTTTTTCTACATTGATATTCATCATCATCACAACGAATAAGAATAACACAGCCACCGCTCCTACATATACTATCACCAAAGTCATAGCTATGAATTCTGCGCCTATTAAAACAAACAGACCAGCGGTACTAAAAAATGCCATAATTAGAAATAATACTGAATGTACAGGGTTCCTAACCGATACTACCATGATCGCAGAGAGCAAAGTAGTAAAGGCAAAAACATAAAAAAACAATCCTGATATAAAGTCGTACATTATCACTTACCTATATTTATAATCAGCTTCAAGCTTCGCTGCTAATTCTTTTTCCCATCTATCGCCATTAGCGAGTAGTTTATCTTTATTATAAATTAGCTCCTCGTGAGTTTCGGTGGCAAATTCAAAATTTGGCCCCTCAACAATTGCATCTACCGGACATGCTTCTTGGCATAATCCACAATAAATACATTTAGTCATATCAATATCATAAACAGTAGTACGCCTACTTCCATCTGCTCTTTCTTCTGCTTCAATAGTGATTGCTTTTGCAGGACATATCGCCTCACATAATTTACAAGCAATACAACGTTCTTCACCATTATCATAACGACGCAGAGCATGCTCTCCTCTGAAACGAGGACTAAGAGTACCTTTCTCATAAGGATAATCAATAGTCACACTCTTCTTAAACATATAGCTAAAAGCTAGATACATGCCTTTGAGCAAGTCAATCAATAATAAGCCTTTAATATTTCTTAAAAATCTTTTCATGATAATCCTGGCAATTGTCCTGAATATATTAAAGCAGCAGCCATAATCACTACCCATAATAAAGAAATAGGTAAAAATACTTTCCAACCAATATGCATTAATTGATCATATCTATATCTAGGGAAGCTTGCTCTAATCCAAATAAAGCAGAATAATAAGAATGATATTTTAAGCAACATCCACACAAATCCTGGCAATATAGTTAAAGCCTCTATACCAAAAGGAGGCAACCATCCACCCATAAATAATATTACAGTAACAGCGCTCGTTAATATCATATTGGCATATTCACCTAGGAAAAACATTGCAAACATCATCGATGAATATTCCACATTATAACCTGCAACTAGTTCTGCTTCTGCTTCTGGCAAATCAAATGGCAATCTATTAGTCTCAGCCAAACATGAGATAAAGAATATTACCATCATAGGTAATAACAAAAGCTTAATAAACCACGGCATATGGCTTTGAGAGTTAACAATATCTGTCAAATTTAGTGAACCGCTGCATAAAAGCACAGATATCAGCACCAATCCTATTGATACTTCATAAGAAATCATCTGGGCAGAAGAACGAATAGCACCTAAAAATGCATATTTAGAATTACTAGCCCAACCAGCCATAATAATTCCATAAACTCCTAAAGAAGAAATAGCCAGTATATATAATACCCCAACATTAATATTAGCAAGCACCATATCTTGACCAAAAGGAATCACCGCCCAACCAACCAAACTCAAAATAAGTGTAATCATCGGAGCTAGTAGAAACACTAACTTATCTGATTTTTTAGGAAATATCAGCTCTTTGAACATCAATTTCAAACCATCAGCAAGGGGCTGTAACAAACCAAATGGACCAACTACATTAGGGCCTTTTCTTAGTTGCATCAAGGCTATGATTTTTCTCTCAGCAAGCGTTAAATAAGCAACTGATAAAAGCAACGGCAGGATAATTGCAACTATCTTTACAACAATCCAGATCATAGGAACTATATAACTCATAAGATCTATTTTCATTTCTTTGCCACTACAAAATTTTTCACACACTCAGCCATAGTACGAGAAGAACGAGTAATTACATCGCTCATATAATAATTATCTTTAGACATTGATATATCTATCTTACCATAATTAATCTCACCCTCTACACCAAATTCGCAAGCATAATCAGCTTTGGTAATAAGATCCACATTTGCAAAATGAGCTGCTTGTTTTGCCATTCTCTCACGTAATTCAGACAAACTATTATAACCAAGATTTACTTCGCAATATTTTGCTAATTCCTGCAAGATCAAGCGATCTTCTTTAGCATCACCCGGAGGAGCAACAACTAAGGATGCTCTTTGTACCCTACCTTCAGTATTGACATAAGTAGCATTTTTCTCAGTATAAGCGGCGCCAGGTAAAATAATATCAGCTCTCTGGGCTCCCTTATCTCCATGATGACCTTGATAGATGACAAAACTCGTACCAAGTTTTTTCATATCAACATCATCAGCACCGAGCAGGTATACTACTTCGACTTCATTTTCAGCAATCGCATCATATATTTCTTGCATGGATTTACCATTTTTCTCTGGTACAAAACCAAGATCAAGCGCACCAACCCTAGATGCAACTTTTTGTAATAAATTATAACCATTCCAATCAGCGCGCACCATATCGTTATTCCTACAGATCTGGTCAACCATATATAAAATTGCAGCTCCATCAGGGCGAGAGGCAACATCTGATCCTAATATAACAAGAGGATATTTAGCCTGAACTAATTGAGGACCGAATGGATGATTTCTTAAATATATTTCTTTTAAAATATTCAAATCATTGCCCAAATGAGCGACAGGATAAGCAAGATCAATTTCAGGGCCAATTGATGAGATTTTATAACCACCCATCGTCCATCTTTTCCTAATACGCGCATTAATAATAGATGCTTCATATCTTGGATTAGTACCAATTAATAAACAAACATCAGACTGATCAATCCCCGCAATGGTAGAGTTAAAAATATAAGAGCTGCGTTTTTTAGCATCAATTTTCGCTCCATCAATTCTACAATCTAAATTATAACAATGCATGGAATTGAGCAGATCTTTTAACACCATGATAGATTCACAATCAGCTAGATTTCCCACAAAAGCAGCAATCTTATTACTAAATGTTGATTTTAATTTTTCAGCTGCATAAGTAAGTGCTTCTTCCCACGATACCGATACTAACCTTCCTTCCTTCTTGATCATTGGAGTATCAAGTCTTTGGCATTTTAAACCATCATAAGCAAATCTAGTTTTATCAGAAATCCATTCTTCATTGATATCTTCGTTTAAACGGGGTAGAACCCTTAATACTTCTAAGCCTCTAGAATCAACTCTGATATTACTTCCTACAGCATCTAGCACATCTATAGTTTCTGTTTTTTTCAATTCCCAGCTTCTTGCTTTAAATGCATATGGCTTAGAAGTTAGAGCTCCAACGGGGCATAAATCAATAATATTACCACTCATTTCAGAGCCAACAGATTTTTTGATATAAGTTCCTACTTCCGTATGTTCTCCCCTACCTGTTGCACCTAAATCTTCAACTCCTGCTACTTCAGTTAAAAATCTCACACAACGAGTACAGTGAATACAGCGAGTCATCTGAGTTTCAACGAGCGGACCCCAATCTTTATCTACTACTGCTCTTTTATGTTCGTCATATCTACTTTCGCCCTTACCATATAAATGAGCTTGATCCTGCAAATCACATTCACCACCCTGATCACAAATTGGACAATCTAGGGGATGATTAATGAGCAAAAACTCCATAACCCCTTCGCGGGCTTTTTTCACCATAGCACTATCTGTATGAACAACCATTCCTTCTGACACAGGCATAGCGCAAGATGCTACTGGCTTTGGCGATTTTTCCACTTCAACTAAACACATACGACAATTACCAGCAATTGATAATCTATCATGATAACAAAATCTTGGTATCTCTACTCCCGCAATTTCACATGCTTGGATTAGGGTGATACCTGCTTGGACTTCTATTTCTTTTCCATCAATTTTGAGTTTTGGCATTTGTTTTTTACTCAATTATTAAATTGTTTGATTCTATCTTCGATATAGGGCCTAAAGTTTTTAATCAGACCTTGTATCGGCCAAGCAGAAGCATCACCTAAAGCACAAATTGTATGACCCTCTACTTGTTTAGTAATTTCTAATAATTTATCAATATCACTAATTTTTGCATCGCCCTGACATAGTTTAGTCATTAATCGCCACATCCAGCCAGTACCCTCTCTACAAGGAGTACATTGACCACATGATTCATGCATATAGAATTTACTGATCCTTGCAATTGCATATAATAAATCAGTCGATTTATCCATCACTACTATACTTGCCGTACCAAATCCTGTTCCTACTTCTTTTAGCGCATCAAAATCCATCAATACAGTATCGCAAACTGATTTTGGCATCATTGGCACCGAAACACCACCAGGAATTATTGCAAGCAAATTATCCCAACCGCCTCTAACTCCACCTGCATATTTTTCTATCAATTCCTTGAGTGGAATAGACATTGATTCTTCGATATTACATGGACGATTCACATGACCTGAGATTGAATAGACTTTAGTACCCGAATTATTTGGTCTACCAAAAGATGAAAACCAACTAGCACCTCTTCTTAATATATCGGGAATAACAGCAATTGATTCAACATTATTAATAATAGTAGGACAACCATATAAACCAATCACCGCAGGAAACGGAGGCTTCAATCTAGGAAATCCTTTTTTACCTTCTATACTATTGAGTAACGCCGTCTCTTCTCCACAAATATAAGCACCAGCCCCTCTATGAATATAGATATTTACATCATGACCAGAGCCACAAGCATTCTTACCGATCAAACCATTTTCATAAGCCTCATCTATAGCCTTTTGTAATGATTGGGTCTCATTATAATACTTTCCTCTTATATATATATAAGCAGTATCAGCACCAATAGCAACGCAAGCAATTAAAATACCTTCGATTATTTTATGAGGCTCATTACGTATAATATCCCTGTCTTTACAGGCTCCAGGCTCACTCTCATCAGCATTAACAATCAAATAATGTTGTTTCGTTACTTCTTTGGGCATAAAAGACCATTTAACTCCTGTAGAGAATCCAGCACCACCTCTTCCTCTAAGTCCTGATTTCTTCACCTCATCTATAATGGAATCTCTTCCTCTATCAAGAATTGATTTAGTATTATCCCAAGATCCACGTGATTTTGCAGCAGCTAAATCACTCGACTCAAACCCATATAAATTAGTAAAAATTTTGTCTTTGATATCTAACATAATTTAGCTATTCTCTTTGATTGGAGCTGAACATTGTCTACCTATTTGAGAGCCGCATTTTACTTTTTCACCAGCTCTTAGTTTATTGATGATATCTTTCATAATCTCTGGAGTTAAATCTTCATAGTAGTCGTCATTAATTCTTACAACTGGAGCATTAGCACAAGCTCCCAAACATTCTCCTTCACCCAAAGTAAACAAACCATCTTTGGTATTTTCTTTAAGATAAATTCCAAGTTCTTTTTTGCAAGTCTCAACGATATCTGCAGAACCTCTTAACCAACAAGGTGTAGTAGTGCATACTTGGATATAGTTTTTACCAACAGGAGCAAAATTATACATAGTATAAAAACTAGCCACCTCATATACACGAATAGGAGCCATTTCTAGATATTGAGCTACATAATCCATTGCTACTCGTGGTAACCAACCACCAGTTTGTTTTTGCACTATATGCAGCAATGCCATTACTGCGCTTTGCTTTCTATCAACAGGATATTTAGCTATTTCTTTGATAGCCAATGCTTTGCTATTTTCATCAAATTCAAAGCTAGTTATTTCTGGAATATCGTTATGTACATTACTCATTATCTATCAATCTCTCCAAATACTACATCTAAACTACCAATTATCGTTACCACATCAGCAAGCATATGTCTCTTAGACATATAATCCAAAGCTTGAAGATGTAAGAAACCTGGGGCTTTAATTCTACAACGATATGGTTTATTACTACCATCTGCTATTAAATGAACGCCAAATTCTCCCTTAGGCGCCTCAACTGCAGCATATACTTCACCAGCAGGAACATGATAACCTTCTGTATAAAGTTTAAAATGATGAATCATTGCTTCCATTGATTTCTTCATTTGCGCACGTGATGGCGGGGCAATCTTTGGATCAAGAGTCTTAACAGGTCCTTTTGGCATTTTAGCTAGAACTTGCTTGATGATCTTAATTGATTGATACATTTCTTCTACCCTGATTAAATAACGATCATAACAATCGCCATTTTTACCTACTGGTATATCAAAATCTAACTGATCATAAATCTCATAAGGTCTTGATTTTCTTAAATCCCAAGCAATACCAGATCCTCTGAGCATTGGCCCACTAAATCCTAAATCTTGAGCTTTCTCCGGAGATACCACCCCAATATCAACTAATCTTTGTTTCCAAATACGGTTATCTGTTAGCAGACTTTCCATATCTGCTAATGCTTTTGGAAATTCATCAGCGAATCTTGCAATATCTGTGAGCAATTCTTCTTGCACGTCAGATGCAACACCACCTGGTCTAAAATAAGCAGCATGCATGCGAGAGCCAGATACTCTCTCGTAAAATACCATAATTTTTTCACGCTCTTCAAACATCCATAATAATGGAGTAGTAGCCCCAACATCTAGTGCTTGGGTGGTGATATTTAATAGATGATTTAAGATTCTAGTTAATTCACTAAATAACACTCTGATATATTGAGCTCTAATTGGCACTTCGCAACCTAGTAACTTTTCAACAGCCATTGCAAATGCATGTTCTTGAGACATTGGAGATACATAATCTAAGCGATCAAAATAAGGAACGGCCTGTAAGTAAGTTTTATGTTCAATTAATTTTTCAGTACCACGATGCAGTAAGCCAATATGCGGATCAGCACGCTGGATAATCTCACCATCCATTTCCAAGATCAATCTTAGAACCCCATGAGCAGCTGGATGCTGAGGTCCGAAATTTAATAACATATTTTTAGTACTAGTTTCGCTCACTTATTATCCTTTTTTATTGCTTCCATAGCGTAATGAGGACCTTCCCATGGAGATATAAAATCAAAATCACGATATTCTTGTTGAAGCACTACTGGCTCATAAATTACTTTTTTAGAAACGTCATCATATCTAACTTCTTTATAACCTGTGAGTGGAAAATCTTTACGTAAAGGATGTCCTTCAAATTCATAATCAGTTAGGATTCTTCTTAAATCTGGGCTATTTTTAAAATCAATACCATACATATCCCAAACTTCTCTCTCAAGCCACACAGCATTAGAAAAAATATTAGCAACTGAAAAAGCAGATTCATTTTCTTTAACGGCCGTTCTGATTAGAACTCTAAGATTTTTTCTTATAGAAAGTAGATTATAAACAACTTCGAAACGCATCTCTCTATCTAAATAATCCGCACCCATAAGATCAGTTAGAATAGTGAAGAAAAATTTATCATTATCACGCAAAAAAACCAACAGACCCGAAATATGCTCTTTATCACAAGTTAAATAAATTGTATCAAAAGCTATATTACATTCTGTATATAATTCTTTTGGTAGATTTTCTTCTAAAAATTTATTGAGTTCAAGATTATCCATACTAGCGTTTAAAGATTCCCCCAGTACGATTGATTTTTCTTTGTAATTGCAATACTCCATAGATCAAAGCTTCTGCAGTTGGAGGGCATCCTGGCACATAAACATCAACTGGCACTATCCGATCACATCCTCTTACTACCGAATATGAATAATGATAATAACCACCACCATTAGCACAACTTCCCATAGAAATAACCCATCTTGGTTCTGGCATTTGATCATAGACTTTACGAAGTGCTGGTGCCATTTTATTAGTTAGAGTTCCAGCCACAATCATCACATCAGATTGTCTAGGACTTGGTCTAAATACCATACCTAAACGATCCACATCATAACGACTAGCTGCTGCCTGCATCATTTCAACTGCACAACATGCAAGACCAAAAGTCATTGGCCACAGGGATCCCGTTCTTGCCCAATTAACTAACTTATCAAGCTGAGCTATGACAAAGCCGTGATTGGATAACTCACCAGTTACAGCATTTAGAATCTGATCTTGGTCAAATGTTTCTGGTAAATTGCGCCAATTCATTTAATTATTCCCATTCTAAAGCTCCCTTTTTCCATTCGTAAATGAAGCCTATAGTTAATATAATCAAGAACACCATCATTGACCAAAAGCCAACCATACCAATTTTACCGAGTGTTATTGACCATGGAAATAAAAATATTATTTCTAGATCAAATATAATAAATAAAATCGCAACTAAATAAAATCTAACATCGAACTCGCTTCTTGCATCACCAAAAGGCTCAAACCCACATTCATAAGCAGAAATTTTTTCTTCATCTGGCTTACTAGCTGCTAAAAAATAAGGTATCGCAACGATTATAATAGAAAGACCAATAGCTATGGCCAAAAATATCATAATAGGAAAATAATTTTCCAGTGATCCATTGATAATATACATGAGCACTCCTTAATTTTGTATTAACGATGTTAATCTAGTCATCAATCTTAAATTCAAAACCCCACGCCACAAGAGCTTGTCATCCTGGAGTGAGATTTTTCTTTAAAGAAAAATTGAGCGGGTAAGATCATACAAAACTTTAAAAACAACCTATGTCGACAAAATTTTTGTGGATCCTACCGTAAGAGGATTTAGCCTATGTAATGTAGATATATTGGCCTAGAACACCACTTCATTATACCACACCCATACTCAATTACGCAACCCCTCCTGCCAATCTTTTTAGAGCCTTATCTCTCCCAATTAACGGTAGTAAATGCTTCAATTCCGGCCCATGATCCATCGCAGTCAAAGCCTGTCTTAAAGGCATAAATAACGCCTTGCCATTTTTACCAGATTTATTTGCAACAAGCTTAGTCCAAACTCCCCAGCTAGAATCATCAATATCACCTTCAGGGAATAATTCTATAGCCATATTCAAAAGCTCTTTATCCTCTATTATTGGCTCTAGCGCTTCTTTGCAAATTTTCCACCAGAGTTTAATATCGGACAATTTGTTTAAATTTCCCTTAACCATCTGCCAAAAATCTTCATCAATGTCATTTATTTCTAATTCTTTGAGTCTTTTGCTAACTTTAGCAAATTCCATATGGAAAATTATCTTATGATTTAGTCGCTCTAAATCCAATTTATCATAATTTGCAGGAGCACGACCATATTTATCAAAATCGAATTCTTCGATTAATTCTTCTAAAGATCCCTTAGGCTCAACAGCCATTGAAGTACCAAGTCTGGCTAGTAAACATTCTATAGCCAAAGGCTCGATCCCTTCTTCACGTAAGGATCTAATGTCAAAACCACCTGTTCTTTTAGACATTTTAGCATCTTTAGTTTTAAATAATGAAGTATGGGCGAATGTTGGAATTTTAGCATCTAGCGCTTCAAATATCTGAATTTGAATGGCAGTATTAGTAACATGATCCTCACCTCTTACAATATTTGTGATATTAAAGTCAATATCATCTACTACTGAAGTTAGGATATAAGTCATAGAACCATCTTCTCTGATGAGAATCGGATCGCTCAACTTAGAACCTTCAAAAGCTACATCACCTCTAACAAGATCATGCCATTTAATTGGCTGATCTTTTAGTAAAAATCTATAATGAGGTTTTTTACCTTCTTTTTTAAATTGATCTTTTTGCTCTTGAGTGACCTTTAAAGCAGCTCTATCATAAATAGGAGGCATGCCTCTTGAAAGCAATAACTTCCTCTTAACTTCTATTTCTTCTGCCGATTCAAAACATTCATATAATCTTCCCTGCTCTATCAGCAGATTTTTAATTAGCTCATATCTATCTAGTCGCTCTGATTGTCGGGCGAAAACTTCCCACTTAATTCCAAGCCATTTTAGATCTTCGATGATAGCATCTTCATGTTCTTTTTTTGAACGAACTAAATCAGTATCATCAATACGCAACATAAATGTCCCGCCATGCTTTCTGGTAAATAAATAATTTACCAAAGCAGTGCGAGCATTTCCAATATGTAACAAGCCCGTAGGACTTGGAGCAAAACGAGTTATTAACATTATATTTATTCTTTATCTATGTATTTAAAAAGCCACGTAATTTACGAGAACGACTTGGATGTTTTAATTTCCTTAAAGCCTTGGCCTCTATTTGTCTAATACGCTCTCTTGTTACTGAAAATTGCTGACCAACTTCTTCCAAAGTATGATCAGTGTTCATCCCAATACCAAATCTCATTCTAAGCACCCTTTCTTCGCGAGGAGTAAGACTTGCCAAAATTCTAGTAGTTGTTTCACGCAAATTAGATAATATCGCAGCATCAACAGGAAGAACCGCATTTTTATCTTCGATGAAATCACCAAGATAACTCCCCTCTTCATCACCAACTGGATTATCAAGACTTACTGGTTCTTTAGCAATTTTCATCACTTTCTTGACTTTTTCCAAAGGCATACCAAGCTTATCTGCTATTTCATTTGGAGTTGGCTCATAACCAAGATCATTAGCCATTTGCCTTGAGGTACGAATAATTTTATTAATAGTCTCAATCATATGAACAGGGATACGAATAGTTCTTGCTTGATCAGCAATAGACCTTGTTATTGCTTGTCTGATCCACCAAGTAGCATAAGTTGAGAATTTATAACCTCTACGATATTCAAACTTATCAACAGCCTTCATCAACCCAATATTACCTTCTTGAATTAGATCTAAGAATTGCAACCCTCTATTTGCATATTTTTTAGCAATAGAAATCACTAATCTTAAGTTAGCTTCGATCATCTCTTTTTTGGCTTTAGAAGCTGATCGTTCACTTTTTTGAACAGCATGAACTTGCACTTTGAAATCACTCACTACCATACCAACAACTCCAGATAGATCTCTTATTTCCCCGCGAATATTTTCTATTTGTTCGCGGTCTTGGCCTACAAATTCTTTCCAACCTTTTTCTTTTAAAATAGCCACCTTATCAAGCCACTCAAGATCC
Organism: Candidatus Arcanibacter lacustris; assembly: GCA_000970895.1. Taxonomy (GTDB): domain Bacteria; phylum Pseudomonadota; class Alphaproteobacteria; order Rickettsiales; family Arcanibacteraceae; genus Arcanibacter; species Arcanibacter lacustris. The sequence continues at coordinate 1,459 of JYHA01000028.1, read as the reverse complement.
ATTTCTGAATTACTATAATGTTTTAAAAAGCTTTTACGATCAATATTTCTGCTTTCTGCAACTCTCATTAGCTTACCTTCCATGGCAATAATCTTTTTGCTAATGGAATAAAGTTTAGTCACCAAAATATCGATACTTTTTTCATTGAGATGTAAATCTTTGATAATTACTGCGATTTCCTTACAATTACTAGCTAATTGCTTTTCTTCGGGAGTTTTTGACTTATAATCACCCTTAATAACACTTGCTAATTTTTTACCATGAGTTGCTATAATTTTTTCACTAACAGCAACTATCTTAGCAAGCATATCTAGAACAGTTGGTAACAATGCTTTTTCCATATTAAGAATGGAGATATTTTCACCAAACCCATCATCTTCTTCTAACTCTTCGGATAATTCTAAATCCTCAGCAGCATCATCAGATTTTTCTTCTACTGCTTCTTTTTTTATTTCAGGAACAAAACCAGGCTCAACGACGATACCACCTTCAGCATCAAATTCAAATTCCGCACCATATGAAGCATCTAAATCTATAATGTCTCTGAGTAATATTTTTTCATTTATTAAATCTTCATACCAGGTAATAAACTGCTTCATGATCAAAGGATTCTCACACAAAGCCTTAATCATATTTTCCTTGCCTTCTTCTATTCTCTTGGCAATCTCAATCTCACCTTCTCTGGATAGAAGCTCAACCCCACCCATATCACGTAAATACATACGAACAGGATCATCAGTACGCCCTAGTTCTTCATCACCCCCAGAAGACTCCTCAAAACCATCCTCAGATGATTCAATATCAAAATCCACCTCACCTTCAACATCATTTTCCAAATCATCTTCTTGATCAACGATATTAATTCCAGCTTCAGCAATAGTAGACATAGCCCCATCAATTAAATCTGAGGATATAGTTTCTACTGGCAAAATATTATTTATCTCTTCATAAGTTACAAAACCCTGCCCCTTACCTTTAGCCAAGATTTTTTTAATAGCAGAAGCCATTTTAGGTGACATTTCTTCATTTTCAGCTTTGTTTCCTTGCTCAGCATTGACCACTTGATCAGAAACACTCGCAACTTTTGCTTTTTCTTTAACGGCCTTTGGTTTTGTTTCTTTGATTTTTTTACTGCTCATTATTTATACACCTAAAACATTATTAATTTTTAATTATCAAGCAACTGCTCTAAATTCAACATATTGTTTCTTTGAGTCATGATTTGCTTTCTAATTTCCCCCGCCTTAATATCAGAATTTTCGGTCAATTCTTCTAAACTAATTTTATATTCCTGCTCTAGAATAAAAACTCTATATTTAGTAAGGCTATATTCCCAAATAGACTTACCATCACCACTAATAAATGGGATATTAAACTTAGCCCATCTATTAATATCGGTAAAAATATCATCATTTTCAAGGGCTGAATTTAATTCTTGTTTATTTATATCATTATTATC
>JYHA01000027.1 GCA_000970895.1 Candidatus Arcanibacter lacustris | reverse complement strand
TACTCTAACTGAAGAATCAACTATGAATTGGTTTAAAAGAGAATTGCCTAATATCTGAAGTAAAACATCTTCTGCTATTAAAAAATTGTTATCTTCTATGTAAGATTCGATCTTACGGGCTTTCTCTGATATCTTGTTGTTGAGATATTTGACCCTATTCATGAGTTCACAAAAGCCATATATAAGGAAGATAACTATGACAGACAACATAAAACACTTAAGTATTGTTTTTACTTTATAATAAAATTCACAGCTTTTATCATTATATCGATTCATTTTGATTCCTTTTTTAATTAATGCTTATTAATTATTCTATATATCTTTTGCAAAATTATGCAAGCAATTTAACTAGTAATAGCATTAATAAAATAAGTGAATAAATGTTCTTTTTTGTTTGTATGATTATAGGTGTCGAGTAGGTACATGATCACTATAGTAATCAGCATATCGCTCAAACTGATGCTAGAGTTATATTTCTTTTATTTGATTTGTAAATGGATGATTTTTCAAGGCTAGCATTAACTAGCCCTTGTTAATCCATTTTCTAAGAGCATTGACAGTTTCTTGAGGATATTTAGTTACGATGTCATTAACTGATTTATAGGAATTATTATTCTTAAATTTAGCCTCGATTTTGGCAATATCTATCATAGGTTCTTGTAGTAAATCAACTGTAGGAGGAGCAAAATCTTTTGGTTTTTCAGGAGCTTCTTCAACATCAAGATTCTCTGCTTCTTCCAAATCTTCCTTAGTAACTTCAAAGGCTTTAAGTGCAACCGGTCTTACTACCAACAGTAGCACTAAGATCACCACAATACCAATTACTACAGTCTGTAC
>JYHA01000026.1 GCA_000970895.1 Candidatus Arcanibacter lacustris | reverse complement strand
TTAGAGCTGAAATCAATCAGCGTCTATGCTGGCCTCTATATGGAATATTACTGACTATTATAGGATTATTAGCACTTACTCCTGCAGAATTTAACCGCAAAAGCAAATCTAGAAGAATCATAAAATATACGATTTGCGCTATTATATCCGTGATATTATATTTTATCGGCAATAACTTTGCTGCAAAAAGTATGTTTTTTGCATTCCTACCTTTAGTGAATCTATTATTCTGGATTAGTTTTTATTCTTACTTGCTGTTTTTCCGTAAGGTTTCTTAAAAGGATAATATACCCCTAAATTACTTATTATCGCTATTTTTAAACTTATAATAATGTATGATACTCATAGGTATAGAAAATAAGTATAATATGCTCAAGAAAATCACTGTAATCCAAGGCTTTATCAACAAAGAAGTGACAAGTAACACAGAAAATATCATAGCAAAATAAATATATTCTCTTCTGATAGTTAGCTTCTTGATCGAAAAAGTAGGAATACGACTAACCATAAATAATGCTACAATCACACTATATACAGCAATATATTCAGAACCAATATCATATGAAAATTGTAATTGAATCATCATAGGAAGCAAGGATAGACAAGCAGCAATGGGGGCTGGAATTCCCACAAAAAACTGATCTGCCCAGATAGGAGTATCTTCTTCTGTAAGTCCTGTATTAAATCTTGCAAGCCTTAGTGACATACAGGCTGAGAAAAATAATGCAATGGCCCAACCTATTGAAGATGTGGTCATATATTGCAATTTCCATAAATATAAAATAAGGGCAGGAGCTACACCAAAATTAACAAAATCAGCCAATGAATCAAGCTGAGCACCAAAATCACTAGTAGCTTTTAGATATCTTGCAAGTCTACCATCCATTCCATCTAAAAATGCAGCAATAATAATAAAAGTTACTGCTTCTTGCCAATTCGAAGAAAGGGCAGATTTAATAGAAGACATACCAGCGCATAAGGCAACAAGAGTTATAATATTGGGAAATAAACTCCTAATTGGTAGAATTTTAAATCTTTTATTAGTTTCTTTGTTGCCGTCTATTAGCTCTAGCTTTACTTCAGTCATTATCTTACTTCCCCATCCATGATTTGATCATTTTTCAAATTAGCGATAATAGTTTCTCCGCCAATAGCAGTTTGACCCACTACTACGAGAGGCGCCACATTGTCTGGCAAATATATATCCATACGACTACCAAATCTGATGATACCGAATCTATTCCCTGCTTCAACTTGTTGATTTTCCTCTAAATCACAGATAATTCTTCTAGCAACTAGCCCTGCAATTTGTACGAAAGCTATTTCCTGGCCATCTTTAGTTTCCATTAATACTGATTGTCTTTCATTATGAATACTTGCTTTATCAAGTGATGCATTGAAAAACTTACCAGGATGGTAATTAAGTCTTTTAATAACACCCGTTGCTGGTACTCTATTTACATGCACATTAAATACATTTAAGAAAATACTAATTCTAGTTCTAGGCTCACTACCCATTTCCAGCTCAGGTGGAGGTGAGATTTTGACGATCATTTGCACTAAACCATCAGCAGGACTGATAACCAAATCATCTCCCACAGGAGTAACACGATCAGGGTTTCTAAAGAAATACACGCACCATAAGGTTAGAATAGTACCAATAACCCCCAAAGGAGTAGCAAAGCAACCTAAGATAAAGCTTATAAATGCGAAAATAAAGATAAAGAAATAACCTTCTTTATGTATGTTTGGTATGATAGTCTTAAAAGCGTCCATATATATTCCTGTTTTTAATTATTCTTAATCAGACATGTTTACTATAATTTTGATCAAAATGAAATAGAATTATTTATAGTAACGAAGATCCATAGCTAATACTAGACATATTCTTTAATAAACAGCAGTTTTAGCTAGTAATTTTTTAAGACCACTCTACAACTCAAATCTATCTACAGAATAAACATTACCCTCACCTGATTTTCTAAGAAAACTTCCTTTTAGCTTCAATTGACAAACCTAATCCAACACTGCCAAAAACATCTCCCTTAACAATCTTGGCCTTAGGAAATCTTGATATGATGCTTTCATTGATCAATCTGATGGCGGTGGAACCTCCAGTTAAAAATATAGTCGATATATCTGATGGATTGATTTTGGAATTTTTAATTACATCTTCGATATTTAAAAATATGTCTTCAACCATCGAGCCTATAGATTCATTTAGTTGAGTAATAGATAGTTCAATATCTAGATCTTTTTCAATAAAGGACAAATCAATATTGGTATATTCTCCTGCTGTTAGAGAAATTTTAGCTTTTTCAACCTCGATAGCAAGATTATGTCCTTTACGCTGCTTGATTACTTTTAACAATCTTTCTATTAGATGTTTTTCATGCGAGTTTTTACAGATATCATTTATCAGACTTTCAAATTTGCTGTTATAAAGTAGATTAATTTTATGCCAAGTAGAAAGATCAGAAAATATATAATTTGGTACAGGAAGATTTTTAGGCTTTATCAAAGTCTTATGACCCAAGTGAGGCATGATATTTAAGAAACTAAATTGCTTATCAAAATCCGTTCCTCCTATATGTATACCATTATTTGATAAAATATCATCTTTTCTATCATCAATAGATTTTCTATTTGGAGACAGGCGAACAATTGAAAAATCTGAAGTTCCACCACCAATATCAACAATTAAAGCAACTTCCTCTTTGGTAATTATTTGCTCATAATGAATAGCTGCTGCAACTGGCTCATATTGAAATATAATATTTTTAAACCCTTGATCTTTTGCTATTTGTTCTAGTTGTCTTTGAGCATATAAATCTTTATTATCATCATCATCGACAAAGCGTACCGGCCTACCCAGCACAATATTTTCTATATTACTTCCATTAACAATCTCTGCCTTAGTTTTAAGCTCCTTAATAAAGCAACCTATTATTTCTTTAAATGAAATGCTCTTTCTTCCAATTGGAGTAGTGTCCTCTATCAATGAAGTACCTAATATACTCTTTAACGAACGCATTAACCTGCCCTCAGCTTCGCTTAGATATTCTTTCATTGCGAGTCTTCCGAACAAACATTCGTTGGTTTCAAAATTAAAAAAAACAGCACTAGGTATAGTTGTACTAGCTAATTCAACGGGAATTAAGAAATTTTTATCACCATCATTACATCCAATGGTTGAGTTAGAAGTACCAAAATCAATACCAAAATATTTAGTCACTTTTTATCTATTCCTTATTTATTTACAGCTTAAGCTTGTTTATTTAACACATAATCTGGATAAGAAATAGACATTAACCAATTTGCCATCTTTTTGCTAGTATAAATTATGGAATAGAAGGTAAAATATAGATTGTCCCTTGAACCACTAGGTGCAAGAACTGGAGAGGCCTCTTTATTATCCAAAGTTGACCTATATTATGTGAGTTTGATGATAAAAAAAGGGCATTAGATATAATTGCTTTAATTCTGCCAGTAGAAGCACATCCTTCGACAAAAATAACCATAATCAAAACCTTAACAAACATTGATCTTTCTTTTTAAACCAAAAACCATAACTTGCATTAATTTATTAATTGACAATTCTGCAAACATTGATAAGATTAAGAAAAATTAATAAACGGAGGATTTATGCTTAACCCATTTTACGACTATGACTTTTGCTTTAATTTCAATCACCAATCAATTATTGACACAGCAATTAGCTCATATATTCCTGAAAATCATCTAGCTGACAGCGTTGAATCAGCTCTAAATATTATAAAAACACTGATATAGGGTTTGTTTTTTTCCCGGTTGATGAGCTATTAACTAAACAAAATGTTCAAATAGATTTTAGTAATCTAACATTTTATCAATATCCATACCTCAAAAACGCATGTTCATCAAATTATGATACTGTCATGGAAACAGAGGAATCAAGCAACAACGAACCATGTAATCAAAGTTATTTAATACATGCGACATACCGAGGAGAACCCACATTTCCTAAAGAGAAGATCGAAGACTATTTTAAAAGCATTGGTAATGACGATGATACAATAGATTTATATACAGCGTATCTAGCTGAAATACAAAATAAATTTTTAAAACTTGATGAGATGGTTAGCAATCAATTTATGGCATCAAAAAATAGTAAACTTTTGTGGCATGTAGATGCAGATGGTATCGATAAATCTCCTGTTATGTTAATTAGCCTAACTGATAGAGGAACTATATTTTGCGACCCCAAAGATAAAACAATAGACAAGACTATTTTTAGTACTATTTCGGATAATTCATTTTCTAATGAATTAGAAAATGAGACCTATGGAGATATTAAACAAAAAACACTTCATGAATGTATGTTTTATGAAACTCCGAAAAATCACGCAGCTATATTTAAGTCTAACGTTATTCATGCAATTCCAGAAACCAAACAAAGATTAGTATTAACATTTGATGTTGAACAGAAATTAGCGTAATAACAATAGTAGGAAATTTTTCGAAATGCTTGTACCAAAACAGGCATTTCGAGCCTCAACCCCTCTATAACTTAAACCTATCAACCGAATGGATGCAGGATTTACCCCTCAAAGCCATGATGATATTATAGATATGGCTAGTTCCCTTCACTTCAATATCGATAATAATTTCAAAGAAATCCGTGCTACGATTAATAATCTTTAAATTACTGATATTGCCTTTTTCTTTGGCAACAACGCTGGTGATAGTCGCAAGTGACACAGCATCATTAGAGACAATTGCTTTAATTCTTCCCGTATAAGATTCCTCACCAACATCTTTAGCCCAAGATAAATTCACCCATCTTTCAGGGTTACTTGCAAAATTATCTAAAATCTCACAATCGATAATATGGATAGTAACACCTTTACCAGTATGTACTATTCCCACGATATTATCTCCTGGAAGTGGGTGGCAACATCCAGGATAATGTATAGCCATACCTGGCATCAAGCCCTTAATAGGCATTGAACTTTCTTTAACTTTTTCTACTGTAGCTTTCTTTTTAAAATTTAAAAATGATAATTTATCTTGAATGAGATTAGTTGGCTCTTTCTTAGCTGGATGTTTCGCTTTTAAAACATCATTACGGACAATAGTGCCCTCACCTACTGCGACCAATAAATCTTCAATATTTTTCTTCTTAAATGTTTCAAGACAAGATTCTAAATCTTTTTCTACAAATTCATATCCATCATTTTTAAAAGTTTTAGATAACATTACTCGACCAAGATTTAAATATTCTTGTCGTTTTTGCGTTCTGATGAATTTTTTTATCTCGGAACGAGCTTTACCAGTAATGACAAATTTTTCCCATGAAGCAGAAGGTACATGAGTTTTAGAGCGAATAATTTCTACCTGATCACCGTTATTTAAAGCAACACGCAACGGTACAATCCTACCATTAACCTTAGCTCCAACACAAGAATGACCAACGTTAGAATGCACAGCATAAGCAAAATCAACAGGAGTAGCACCTTTAGGTAAGGCTATTAATTTACCCTTAGGAGTAAAGCAAAATACTTGAGAATAATACATCTCCATTTTGGTGTTTTCTAGAAATTCTTCTGAATCTGATGCATGTTCTAGAATATCTAGTAACTCTCTCATCCATCTAAACTGCTTACCATCTACATTATAATCATATTGCTGTTTATAGCTCCAATGAGCTGCAACTCCTAGCTCTGCTACTTCATGCATTAGATAGGTTCTTATTTGTATTTCGATTCTCTGATGCTCAGGACCAACAATTACCGTATGGATTGACTGATAACCATTGTCCTTAGGAATGGAGATGAAATCTCTAAAATTATCTGGCACCATATTATAGTTTGAATGGATTAGCCCTAATACCTGATAGCAATCACTAACAGAATCTACTAAAACTCTAAAAGCCATAATATCTGATAATTGCTCAAATCCCACATTTTTACGTTCCATTTTTTGCCAAATGGAATAAGGAGATTTTTCACGACCAGATACCGCTCCTTTAATAGAAGCTTCTTTTAGCAGATTGCTAATTTGATCTACAATTTTTTCTACTAAATTTTTATCTTGGCTACGTAAAAAATCCAATCTATTCTGAATAGATCTTCTAGTTTCTGGATATAATTCTGAAAATGCCAGATCTTGAAGCGAGCTTTTAATGCTTTGCATCCCTATTCTTTCAGCCAGAGGTGCATAGATTTCCATAGTCTCATGAGCAATACGAAGTCTTTTATCCTGAGATTTAACAAACTCAATAGTACGCATATTATGCAAGCGATCTGCAAGCTTAACTAGCAATACTCTTATGTCATCAGACATAGCCAATAGCAGCTTTCTAAAATTATCAGCCTGACGACTATGTTCAGATTGATTTTCAATTTTGGTAAGTTTAGTAACCCCATCAACTAATTTACTGATTTCAATACCAAATTCTTTAGTGATAAATGAAAGTTCAAGATCAGTATCTTCAACCGTATCATGTAAAAGAGCCGTGATAATTGTGGTACAGTCTAGCTTCATATCAGCTAAAATTATAGCAACTTCTAAAGGATGAGAATAATATGGGGCACCTGAATTACGAAGCTGAGATCCATGAGAATCAATAGCTAATTTACAAGCCTTCTTTACAGAATCAATGCTTGCAGCACTCATATATGAGCTAATTTTATTTACTAATGTATCTTCTTCTTGTGACATGGTTATATTGTATAATAAATGCTATTATTCTACAATAACTACTTTATTTCTACCGCTTTCTTTGGCTTGATATAATCCCTTATCAGCTCGTTTAAGCATGTCTTCAATTGCCTCGCCAAGTATAAATTTAGTAACTCCAATAGATGTTGTTTTTTTCAGAGCGCCATCTCCAGCAGAAATTACAAAAGGAACTTCTTCTATCGACATTCTGATTCTCTCTGCAATAGTAAATCCTTCTTTTAAATCAGTATTAGGTAGTACCATGACAAATTCTTCTCCACCAAATCTTGCAACTAAATCAGTAGGTCTAATATTAGAGGAAAGTCTTGCTGATACTTGTTTTAATATTTCATCACCTGCTACATGTCCATAAGTATCATTTACTGATTTAAAATGATCAATATCCGTAATTAACAACAATAAAGGCTTGTTAGTTGTAAGAGCTTCATCTACTAAACTTTTGCAGTGAACATCAAAATAACGTCTATTATAAAGCCCTGTTAAAGGATCAGTAATAGACATATTGAAATTTTGTTGATGAGTTGATTTTAATGCGTCTTGATATCTTTTTCTTTTAATTTGAGTATTAACCCTCGCCATTACTTCGTTACCCTCAATTGGAGTAACCAAATAATCATTTACTCCCAAGTCTAATCCTTTGATTAAAGCCTTAGTATCATTTTCTTCAACCAAAATTAATAACGGTAAATTACGAAGCTTTTCCTGACTTCTAATATGAGAGCATAATCTCAAACCATCAGCATCATTTAACTGAGTGCTAATAATCACGAGATCATAATTTTCAGCCAACATTTTATCCATAGCCTTAGTTGAATCAGCCAATGTATCAATAACTGAATTTTCAATGGTAGATAATTTACTAAAAATATGTTTTGTTTGTACTAAATCATCATCTACGATTAATATACGAGCACCACTTACATCCCTAGCAATTAACGATATGGTATTAGACATCGAATCTAACTGAATACCAGTTTTATCTCTAAGACGAAGTTCGTCTAACATTATTTTCATACGAGCAAGAGATTTTATCCTAGCAAAAAGAGCTGTATCATTAATTGGTTTAGTAAGAAAATCATCGGCACCAGCTTCAAGTCCCTGCACTCTATCTTCTGCTTCACTTAGGGCCGTTACCATAACTACCGGAATATGAGCTGTTTTTTCAGAAGCTTTAAGTCTACGACAAGTCTCAAACCCATCCATATCAGGCATCATCACATCTAACAAGATTATATCGATAGGTTTTTGATTGGCAATTTCAATAGCTTCCGCTCCACTTCTTGCGGTCACTACTTCATAATATTCACTAGTTAGCTTAGCTTCAAGCAATTTAACATTAGGTAGTAAATCATCAACTACTAGTACTATTGCTGTCATACCAACTCTTCAGTTAAGGTTTTTAGTTCTAAAAAATTACTTATTACATCAAAAAAATAATCTACAGCAAATGGCTTGGCTATATAAGAAGCACAACCTGCTTTCAACAATTTTTCTTCATCATTTTTAGTAGCAAATGCAGTAATAGCAATAATTGGTATATGTTTTGTTATAGGATCACTCTTTATCTGCTTAATCAAATCATAGCCTGAGATTAATTGTAGCTTTATATCCATTAAAATTAAATCAGGCATAAAACTTAGAGCCATATCATAAAACAAGGAACCATCGTTAGTAGATAATACCTCAGCCCCCTTTAATTCCAACAAGTCTCTAAACAATTTGAGGTTCAACTCATGATCTTCAACAATTAATACTTTATTATTCACCGCATTATCCGATTTTTTAGAATTATAGTTTTTATAGTTACTTATATTACAAAATTATCAGCTTTTAGTAAACAAAATATTAAAATCACTGATATAAACAAGATAAATAAATCAAATTGCTTAAGTTCGGGATAAGAGAGGGACGTCATCTTAGGACGAGAGATTTTTCTAAAAGAAAAATCAAACTGATATAATCCATTTTTTTAATTTACCGCTTGTTTAACTATGATTATGGAGCCTATCGGTCGCCTGAAAGCTCCCTCCAGGGTGACGAAAGAGGGAGAGAGCTTCGCCTCTTTCGTCACCCTGGAGCAATATTTATCTTCTAAGAAGATAAATTGCAGCGATAGGATCCACAGTAATTACTAGCATAATCAATACATCAAGAGATAAAATGGATTGCATCCCTTAAATTCATCCTTCAAGAAAGATAAATTTAGCTCCAGGATTAGATAACCCTCAGGATAAATATTAATTTCTTATCAATGTAATATTTCACCCTACCACGGAATATTAAAAAAACAAAAGGTTGACTTGTTAATTTTATTGTATATATTGGAGTATAAGTATTATAAATACTCTTAAGGTTATCAAATTAGTCACAATTGCCTAAATCATTAGATCTAAGCGTGATATTTCCCTGAATACGAATCCATTTCTCTCCAGAGTTATTGACAAATATTTGCAACCAAGAGTTTTAGCGGTGAAAACCGCAATGTAATTCTTATATTTTTAATTTTTTAAACTCAATCTACTTAAGGAGACGAAATGTCAACAGGTACAGTAAAATGGTTCAATCCTACAAAAGGATACGGCTTTATTCAATCAGATCAAGGTGGTAATGATGTGTTCGTTCATATCAGCGCATTAGAACAAGCTTCTATAAGCACACTAAATGACGGACAAAAAATTAGCTATGAAGTTGCTACTGAAAAAGGCAAAGCTTCAGCTGTTAATTTAAAAATTATATAAACATAGCAATATGTTGTTAAGCTTATGGGCAACTCTTTTAGGGTTGCCCATAGTTTTTTCTAGCAGCTAAAAATAACAAAATTAAAACCTATATTCAAACCAATTGTCCAAAATAAAAGCTTCTCTAAAAAACATCTCATTTCTAGAACACACCCAATAAATTATTGATTGGAATCACCCTATCTTCATGAATTACATTGATTATCATAGCTTTTTAAAATAGAGTTATTGTGGATTAATTAAAACATATGACAGATAAGTTAGGAAGATTTATGCAAGCTTTAAAATTTGGTAGCACTTCACTTGGCAAATTACAAGCCATTGAAATATATTTACTTGGAACTGGATCCGTAGGGGGAGCGCTCATAGCTCAAATAAAAAATCAACAAGCAGAGTTACTAAGTCAAGGCATTAAAATAAAAATTTGCGCCATAGCTAATTCTAAAAATTATTTATATGAAACAGATGGCATAGATTTAAACAACTGGCAAGATAATTTAAAAACCAGCACTAAAAAGAATATTCTATCTGATTTATCAAAAATCAAACCAACAAATGGAGCAATAGTTGATTGTACTAGTTCTTCAATAATTGCAGAAAATTATTCTAATTTCTTCAAATCAGGATTCGATATAGTTGCTGCCAATAAAAAAGCAAATAGTAGCAATTATAGTTACTTCCAAAAAATTAGACGAGATGCATATAACTATCAACGTAAATTTCTCTATGAAACTAATGTTGGTGCTGGACTACCAATTATAGACAATTTTAAAAGCCTCATTAAAACTGGAGATAGATTAATTGAATTTTCTGGAATTATGTCAGGATCTTTATCTTTTATCTTTGGAAGTCTCGAAGAGGGTCTGTCTTTTTCCGATGCAGTAAAAGCTGCTCATAGTAAAAAATTCACTGAACCAGATCCGCGCGAAGATTTAAGCGGCTTAGATGTAGCAAGAAAACTTTTAATTATCGCTAGAGAAACTGGTCTTGCTTATGAACTTGATGATATTATCATTGAACCAATTTTACCCTTAAGCTTTGATAGCTTAGGAACTACAGAAGAGTTTTTAAACAACTTGAGTAAGATTGATGAATATTATCAGAGAAAAGTCAACGAGTTAGCCAAAGATGGCAAGGTTTTAAGATTCGTAGCAGAAATTAAAAACAATATCTGCAGAGCTGGCGTTAGAGAAGTTGCTGCTGACAATCCTTTATATCATGTTAAGAATGGAGAAAATGCCTTTGTTTTTCTAACTACAAGATATAATCCTATTCCTCTAGTAGTAAGAGGATATGGCGCTGGTGTAGAAGTTACTGCTGCTGGAATATTTGCTGACATCCTCAAGATATGGTCATAAATCAAATGAAAAAAATTAAAATATTTGCACCAGCTACTATTGCTAATTTCATCGTTGGTTTTGACTCACTAGGGGCTAGTATTGAGGCAATAGATGGATCTTACTTAGGTGAGTTTTTAACCATAAGCTCAGATGAAAAATTCAAACTTGAAATCACTGGCAAATATGCCCATCAATTACCACAAAACCCTGATGATAATATCATTACCAAATGCGTTGAAAATTTTCACAGGCAACTAGCTAACAAAAAAATCACCCCACAGAATTTTAGTTTAATCTTAGAAAAAAACCTACCTGTTTGCAGTGGACTTGGCTCAAGTGCCTCATCTATAGTAGCTGCAATTTTTGCTTTAAATATCTATTATGACAAGGTTTTTTCTGATGAAGAATTACTAGTTCTTGCAGGTCAAATGGAATATATAATCAATGGCTCTATTCATTATGATAATGTTGCTCCTTGTCTTCTTGGAGGATTACAGTTAATCACATCTTCTGCTAAGAATAAAGCACTCCCCTGGTTTGAAGATTGGTTTATAATTATATATTATCCTGGCATAGAAACCTCTACTAAAATGGCTAGAGAAATATTACCAAAGAATATCCCTCTAAGAGATGCAGTAGAATATTGGCAGAATTTTGCACTCTTTATCGATGCTCTTCACAGTGATGATCAAAAACTAGCAAAATCTTTATTTAACGATGAGTTGATTGAACCTCATCGTGCAAAATTAATTCCTAACTTTGACTTAGCGTGCAAAACCAGTCTTGAACATGGAGCAATTGCTTTTGGCATCTCAGGATCAGGACCTACTTGCTTTGCCATTGCCGACTCAATAGAGAATGCTAATAAAATTCAATCATCATTAGAGCTTAATATGCCAAGTAACGAACATGCTTTTACTAAAATATGTAAAATTAATAAAAAAGGCGCCAGGGTAATATGATCTTATATAATATCAAAGATAAAAATGAGAAAGTAAGTTTCAAGGAAGCAATGATTAGAGGTATAGGATCAAATAATGGTTTATTTTTTCCTGAATCATTACCTTTTTTTGATAATATTGAGAATTTATTGAAGACTGATTTTATACCAAGATCAGCTTCAATTATGGGACATCTACTTAAAGATGAATTTTCTGAAAGTTTGATAAATAATGCCATTAACAATGCTTTTAACTTTCCAATAAAATTAGTTCAAGTAGAAGAAAATATCTTTGCTCTTGAATTATTCCATGGTCCAACTTTAGCTTTTAAGGATTTTGGAGCAAGGTTTATGGCAGCGATGCTTGGATCAGAAAGCAAAGAAAAAACCACCATTATTACTGCTACTTCTGGTGACACGGGCGCTGCTGTTGCTCATGCTTTCTATAATATTCCAAATACCCAAGTAGTGATATTATACCCTCATGGGCGCATTTCAGAACTACAAGAAAAACTATTCTGCACTTTAGGTGGTAATATCCACACTATCGCCGTAGAAGGAGATTTTGATTCTTGTCAGGCTTTAGTAAAACAATGTTTTGCTGATACATCCTTAAAACTAAATATCAACTCTGCCAACTCTATTAATATTAGTAGGGTTCTGGCACAAATAATGTATTATTTTGAAGGAGTTGCTCAATTAAAAAACAAAGGTAAAGTTGTTGTTTCAGTACCAAGCGGTAATTTTGGAAATCTCACTGCTGGATTGTTTGCCAAGGCCATGGGATTACCAATTGAGGCTTTTATCGCCTCTACTAATAATAATGACACTGTACCTCGTTATTTAAATAATGGTATCTGGCAACCTAAGAATACTATTGCTACTATTTCTAATGCTATGGATGTAAGTGAGCCTAATAATTGGCCTCGTATTGAAGAATTATCTAAACAACAAAAATGGTCGCTAAATGAAATATTAAGAAGTGTGGCCATTGATGAGAATCAAACCAAAGAAGCAATGATTAAATTACAAAAATTAGGCTATATAGCAGACCCACATAGTGCAATTGCTTATATGGGTCTTAAAAAATGCCTTAAAGAAGATGAGGTTGGAATATTTTTAGGAACTGCTCATCCTGCCAAATTTAAAAATACAGTTGATCAGATACTAGCTACTAATATAGAATTACCTACTGCTATTGAAATGGTAGCGGATAAAAAAATATTATCCAAGCTAATTCCTAATGATTATCAATCGTTGAAGAAACATCTACCATATTAGGAGCTGTCAACAAAACATCACCCATTAACATTATATCCTGCATCTACATAAATAATCTGCCCTGTAACCTGAGAGGCATTTTCTGATACTAGAAATGCAGCCATCTCTCCTATTTGTTTTAATGTAACTAATTGATGCAATGGTGCTTTTTTATTGGCTTCTTCCATTAATTGATCAAAATCAGTAAGACCTGATGCGGCTTTAGTTTTAATAGGACCACTCGATAGAGCATTAACCCTAATGTTACTTGTTCCCAGCTCAGCTGCCAAATATTTTACACTTGATTCTAAGGCTGCTTTTACTGGTCCCATTAAATTATAATTAGTAACTACCTTAGCAGCTCCATAAAAACTAATAGTAAGGATAGTACCACCTTCTTTCATCAGTGGTTCAGCTGATTTGGCTAATCTCATTAGCGAATGACAAGAAACATCCATGGCTTTTGCAAATCCTTCACTAGAACAATCCACCACCCTACCTTGCAGATCAATTTTAGGAGCATAGGCAACCGAATGAAGAAGAAAATCAAGCTTTCCCCATTTGCGGGCAATTTTAGCAAATAACAGTTCTTGCTCTTCATGATTGGTAACATCTAATTTCATCAAGATAGGAGCGTGGATTTTTTTGGCTAGATCCTCTACATTTGCCTTGGTTTTATCATTAAGATAAGTAATTGCAAGGTCGCTACCATGGTGATGGAATACTTCTGCACATCCCCATGCGATAGAATCTTCATTTGCGATACCAACTATTAATCCCTTTTTTCCTGTAAGAAGTTTGGTCATGATTTTTCCATCACATTATTAAAATTGTCTAAAGAATCTTGATAAAGTAGATTTGTTTAAATTTTACGAACTTGATACTTCTATATTATAATAAATCGCCTTTATTACGATTATACTTATATATGAAGTAATTTTTTATTTTTTTCATATCAAATTGCACCAACATCCCCCCCATAAGTATAAGGACGATACCCACAGCTTGTAAATGAGTGATTTTTTCACCTAAAACATAAAAAGCAACCGTCATACCAGATACTGGCTCTAGAATTGACAATAAAGATGCTTTAGAAGCGCTTAAATATTTTATTGATTTGAGAAAAAATACGATAGGCAAAATAGTACAAATAGTACTCAAACTAATTAAGAAAATCCATTGTTTACTACTAGCAGGAAAAGATAAGCTATTGTCCAACATAGCCGCAATAAAGAAAAAAATAGTACATCCGTAACATAAGATAATCGTAGATATAGAAGAAGAACCAACCTGCCTCTTATATTTATGCGTAAATATATATATAGCATAAGATGCCGCAGAACAAAGAGCTAAAATAATACCATAAGAATCATGACTAGCATCATTTTTCTTTAATTGCATCGCAAGACCAATCAAGGTTATTATTGCTGAAAAATAATAAACTTTTGGCGTTCTCTCCTGGTTTAATAATATATCTAAGCAAATCACCAAAATAGGATAAATAAAGAGGATAACCATCGTCAGCCCCGTACCTATATATAAGGTAGAGACAAAAAAGAAGATAGTAGAACCCGCATAAAGAAAAATATCTGAGATGGTAGATTTTGAGATTGATTTTATAATTTCTGTAAAACCAACTTTTAAATAAATAGTTGAAACTACAGTCATGATTATACTGGCTATTGCAAAGCGCCAGAATAACATATTGTAAACTGAACTTTCTTTTAATATATGATAACTAAAAAATCCAATAGCTCCATAAAAAACACCAGAGGTCAAACCAAATAACAACCCTTTATATTCATTATTAATTACAGACATATCTTTAATTACCAAGCAAATTCTATATTTTTATACATAAGATCTTTAATTAATAAATACATATATGTGTTTATTCTATCATTCGTGATGATATTTGTAAATAAATAAATCTTTTAGCTAAGCATTACTCTAAATCAACCCAAAGCAAAGCCATTCCACAGAGAAAAGAATTTAAAAAGAGATCCCGCCCCAGTTGTCATCCTTGGGTTAGTAGAACTTACCGAACCGAAGGTAAGGTTGAGTATCGCCCTTAACCGGAGGATGACAACTGGGGCGGGATCTCTTTGTTCCATTCGCTACAATTTACAATACAACAACTCGAAAGGCTTTGGATCTCAACGTTTAACAGCTGCGCTCCCTATTCCAGCCTTAGTAAATATCACCGAAACCGACTTAACATCTCTTTCTAATTTACTTTTCAATTCTGCAAATTTATCACTAACTACATCTTCATTATTAATAAAGCTTTTATAGATTTTTACCACTTCGTCAATAGTTAATTGATGATTTTCGTAACTACATTTACGAGAAATATAAATCCAGGGAGAATCAATCTCCACATCAAGAGCACTTGCATTTACAACATCTATGTTTTTAATGATAGTTTTTTTAGTCGAAGTAAGTGGTATTGTTTGTAAGTAAACATCACAGACAAATTCTTTTGAAGTATCAATAAAACTTTCAATTAGACTAATTTCAATAGGCAATGCTTGACCTAAATTAGTTTTACTAGTTTTATTATCTTGCCTGTAGCTATATTTTATCTCAACATCTTTAACTCTTCTAGATTTGATTCCATCCGAAATAGTAATTTTTTTGTCATTTTGATCATCTAAATTACTTTTACTCAAACTATTTAAAAGCGAATCCTTAATTGCCTCTTCTGATGTTGAAAGTGCAGAACCTATAATTGGTTGTGCTTTTTCATTTTTTAAAATAACAGTACCTTTTTCAGAAACAGATCCATTATCTAGGATGGTAATTTCGGTAACCCTAGATTGGGTAGCATGTTTATAATCAATATAAGGTATTTGTTCGAACCTAGGATTATGCTCATCTAAGACTAAAACTTTCTTACCTTGAATATCATCAAAGATTCCATCAACCATAGTTTGGACATTAGTTGGATCAATCCAGTAAACCGCACCGTTTTTTCCAGTAATTTTAGTCATAGCATGATTAAATTGTTGCATAGGCAATTTACCAGGCGTATAGCTCGTAATTCCTCTATAGACAATGACAATTTGAGCTTTAAACCCAAGTTTATTAGCAATAGCAACTAAAGAACTTGCATAATCTTTACAATCACCAACTCTTGTCTCTGCTATTACTTTTAAATCTCTAGGCTTGAATCCACCTTCGATGGTTTGCCAATCACCCATATAACGAATTTTATCTTGCAATAACGAGACTATTTTGCTCAATACATCTATTTCTGTTTTTTCCTTAAGCGCCTCGTCTTTAATTTTATTATATAAAGTAGGTAGTTCTTGCTGATAAATTTTCAAGTAATCTTTACTATTGATTGCTGCAAAATCTTCCCATTTTTCCAAACTTGATAATGATACATAAGTTCCATATTTATCATTAGGAGAATTAGAAGGTTCATTGACGACTTCTGTATAAACTGGCTTTACTAGTTTTATATTTAACTTATGAAAATTATCATCTTGATCTTTTGATATTTTTAACGATGACTTAGGATCATGTATATCTATATGTAATGGTATTTTTGAAGTAACATTTATATTTGCATGAGTTAGTATTTCGTTATAGCCAAAAGAAAATTGATCTCCATAGAATTTATCAAATGGTACTTTGTTTTCTTGTCTTCTATATTTAATATAAATTCTAGCACCAATTTCAGTATTAGAAAATGAAACTAAAACTTGCCGCCTTTGATCAAAACCATGAGCAGCACTCGCCAATGGCTTGTCTTGAACCAGTGATAAATCAACAGGATATTCCTTACCATCAAAAATAGATTTTGCAGATATAATCTCTATTTTTTCAGAATCTCCATTATAATATAAAGTATATGAAGCAGCTATATTAGAAGCCGATTCTTTTAATATCTCATATTCTATTTCATAAGTCGTATCTGTCTTACCATCCTCATCTACTTCTAGATCTATATTCCAAAGATGAGTCTTGGTTGTAGCATGACTTACATCTGCTAATTTAGCGTGAGAATTAAGAGATACTAATAATAACAATGGTAATAAAAAATTTTTCATAAATCTTATCCTATATTTGAATTAAACATACAGCTAAACTCAACAACTACTTCCGATATATCATTATTAAGAGCCACATCCACCCCTTCTCCAATTTGAAAATTTTCATCTGGAGGGACTTCTATTAAAGTAGGATTAGCAATAACTATATTTGCATTATTTGAAAATCCAGTAGCAAGATTATCTGAATTATTGTTTTTAATAGGCAACTCATGACTAACAGAAGATGTAGTAAAAACTGATCTTTCACTAATTGCTTGATCTAATTCATCATCTTCCAATAATGTTTTGTGTTTTTTAATGTATATTCCTCATCAAACTCATCAAACTCATCAAATTCATCAAGTGTAAGTTGTCTTTTCATAGATTACTAGCTCCATTATGAAATGTTAGTTAAAATAATAAGGATCAATATCAATTTTGACATTAATAGTTGAAGGAACCTTATTTTTCAAGAGCCAATTATTTAGATATTGCTGAATATTAAAATTTTTAGGAGCTTTGATTAAAATTCTATAACGAAATTGTCTTTTTAATCTAGATAGGATGGCAGGAACAGGACCCAATATCAATAATTTAGAATTATAATCTGCAAGCCTTACAAATTCACGGGCAAAGATTCTGGTATTTTCTTCATTATTGCCTGAGATAATAATTGCAGCAAGTCTTGAATAAGGAGGCATGTCGGCAGCAGATCTACTAGCTAGCTCATGTTCTACAAAGCTTTTTCTATCGTTATTACTAAGTGATTGGATGATTAAATTATCTGGATAATAAGTTTGAATAACTACCTCTCCCTTATCTTTTTCGCGTCCAGCTCTTCCTCCTACTTGATGAAGTAATTGATAGGTTTTTTCAGCTGATCTTAAATCTCCACCAGCAAGACCAACATCCGCATCAATCACACCAACTAAAGATAATTCAGGAAAATGGTGACCCTTAGCAATAACTTGGGTGCCAACTATAATATCAACCTCTTTATTAAGGATTGATTCCACCAATTCTCTGGATTTTTTGACACTATTTACATTATCACGAGTCATGGTAATCACTCTTGCATCAGGAAATAGTAATTTTACCTCTTCTTCAATTCGCTCAACTCCAGGACCACAGGCGATAAAATTATCCTCCACTCCACATTCGCTACAAATTCTCTGGATGGGTCGATAATAGCCACAATGATGGCATTCTAAGTGATTTTTAGATCGATGCTCAACCAACCACGAAGTACAATCTGGACAATGTTGCTTAAATCCACAAGATCCACATAGAGTTAGAGGAGCATAACCCCTACGATTTAAAAATAACATAGCTTGCTTATTATTTGCTAAATTTTCCTCTAGTTTATTTCTTAAAACCTCTGATATATATTGATTTTTATCCTTTTTAACAGAACGCATATCAGCAATGATAACACTCGGCATCGAGGCATTACCAAAGCGTGATTCCAAGATGATCTTACTATATTTACCTTGTATATAATTATAAACTGTCTCTAAAGACGGGGTAGCAGAGGATAGGACAATTGGTATTTTTTCGATATGGGCTTTGAGCACCGCCATGTCTCTTGCTTGATAATTTACCTTATCTTCTTGCTTATAAGAAGATTCATGCTCTTCATCGACAATTATTATTGCCAGCTTTTTAAAAGGCAAGAATAGAGCACTTCTAGCACCAATGATTAATCTCGCCTCTCCTTTTATCACCTGATGCCAAATTTGTCTTCTAGATCCATCACTAATTCCTGAGTGAAACTGACTAGGGGCAAAACCAAACCTTGCTTCAAAACGTTTAATTAATTGAGAAGTAAGAACTATTTCTGGTAATAATATCAATATCTGCCCATCTGTTTTTTCTAAAATATGAGCTATTGCTTCGAAATATACTTCTGTTTTACCAGATCCCGTAACCCCATCTAATAAGCTAGTTGAATAGCCCTGATCTAATTTTTCTATAATATGTTCTGCTGCCTTCTTTTGCGAATCTGATAATTCCAATAAGTTAATCTTAAGCTCACCAGATTGCTTTATTTTATATTTTTCCATAGGATCGATGGGAATGACCATCTTCATCACACTTCCTAAAGGAGACATATTATAAGAGGCTACTTGGGTAATATATTCAATGAGTTTAGGAGGTATGGAAGGTAAATCTAGTTTTGAAATGATTTTTTTGAGTTTTTTAGGATCAATATGATCTGGAATTTTATCATTTGAATATACCATACCCACAAGCTGCTTACTTCTAAATGGCACCAAAACCAAGTCTCCCGCTGCTAAATCCATTTCGCTATCTGCTAAATAAGATAGGATGGGCATTTTATCTAATGGTAAAATTACTTGCATTTTTGTTGATTCTTCTCCAAATTACATTTAATATTCGCTAAAAATTTGAGAACAAGAAGAAGTTCGCCCGTCCTGGAGCTCAAAGGGCGATAAGATCCACATAAGCACCTTATAATTACAAGCTATGTTGTGGACCCTATCGCCCTTTGGGCTCCAGGGTGACGATAGATGGGAAGCAGATCTTCTTTTTCAAACTAGGGTAATATTATCCGATTAACCATTAAAATAAAATTATGACCCTACCTTATATAATAGCGATAGATGGGCTAGCTGCAAGTGGCAAAAGCACATTAACCAAAAATTTAGCTAATAAACTTGGATTTGATTATCTCTTGACGGGAAATCTATATCGTTTAGTGGCTCAAAGACTACTAATTAATCAAGTCGCGCTTGATAATATAGAGGAAATTATTATTCAAGCCAGACGAATTGATTTGAATATTAAAAATTTTGCCGAATTAACCTCTAGCGAAATCTCAGAAACAGCATCAATAATTGCAACTTATCCAGAACTCAGGGAAGAGCTAAACCATATTCAGCGTAATTTTGCTAATAAAAACTCCAAAGGAATTATTGTAGAAGGGAGAGATATTGGCACTGTAATCTTCCCTAAAGCCAATATTAAACTATTTATAAGCGCTAATTTACAAGCCAGATCAAACAGAAGATATAAAGAGTTGCTTAATAAAGGATTTAAGGTTATATATAATGATGTCTTTGAGGATTTAAAAGCAAGAGATGAAAGAGATAGTAAAAGATCTGTTTCTCCCCTCATGATGGCTGAGGATGCTATAGAGGTAGATACATCTGATATCAATAGTAGTCAATTATTGATAAAGGTGCTTGATGTCATCAAGCAAAAATCAGCGATAAACCGGAATTAAAGCCGGAGCTATGAATTAAAGTTAAATAAAAAAAATGCCCTTACATATAGGGTTTCGTCATCCTGGAGTGATTTTTGTCTAAAAGAAAAACCTCCCTCCAGGATGACGAATCTCTGGAAGTGGTGAATTATTTCTTCAATGAAAGCTTTAGCCTTAGAGCCACTTTGTACAATCATTTTATACTAAATTTTTTGGTATATTTATAAAAAATAACGGAAAAATTACTTTATGAACAAACGTAATATCTCAATCCATACTGCCGATCTTGATAATGACTCACTTTTTTCTACAGGTGAGAGCTTTGCTGATTTATTTACCCAGTCAGTAAGCAATCAACAAAAAGAAGGTAGCGTTATCACTGGTGAAATAACTGCTGTTGAACATGATACTGTCGTAGTTGATGTAGGATCTAAAAGTGAAGGTAGAATTCCTTTGAAAGAATTTGCAGTCCTTGGTCAAATCCCAACCCTAAACGTAGGCGATAAAGTTGAAGTATTCTTAGAAAGAATAGAAAACAGAAATGGTAGAACAGTCCTAAGTAGAGAAAAAGCTCTCAGAGAAGAATCATGGAATCAATTTGAAAAAGCCCTTGATACCGCAACAAATGTTGAAGGTATTATATTTGGTAAAGTCAAAGGCGGATTTACTGTTGATTTATCTGGTGTTATTGCTTTCTTACCAGGAAGCCAAGTAGATATCAAGCCGGTTAAAGATATTACTCATTTGATGCATAAGCCTCAATTATTCCAAATCTTAAAGATTGATAGAAAACAAGGAAATATAGTAGTTTCACGTAGATCTATCTTAGAAGAATCCAGAATGGAAGCAAGAAACCACTTGTTATCTGGCATTAAAGAAGGCCAAGAATTAGAGGGCGTAGTAAAAAATATCACAGATTATGGTGCATTTATCGAATTAGAACCAGGTATCGTAGATGGTTTGTTACATGTTACTGATATTTCATGGAGTCGTATTAGTCACCCATCTGAAGTATTGTCAATTGGACAAGTAATTAAAGTTCAAGTTATTAAGTACAACCAAGAAACTAAGAGAATCTCACTTGGTATGAAACAACTTGGTAAAAATCCATGGCAAGGAATTGAAGAACGTTATGCCAAAGGAAGCAAACTAACTGGTAAAATCACTAACATCACAGATTATGGTGCATTTATCGAATTAGAGCCAGGTATTGAAGGTTTAGTTCATGTATCTGAAATTAGTTGGTCTAAAAACAACTTCCATCCTAAGAAACTTCTAACATTAGGACAAGAAGTTGACTTTGTAGTGTTGGATGTTGATTCTAATAAACATAGAATTTCTTTAGGTATCAAACAATGTACACAAAATCCATGGCAGATTTTTGCTGATAAAAACCAAATTAATGCTGTTATTACTGGAGAAATCAAAAATATCGTAGATTTCGGTCTATTTGTTGGTTTTGAAAATAATATCGATGGTTTAGTTCATGTGTCTGACCTTGGTTGGAACGAAGATAACACAAGTCTTCTTGCTGATTACAAAAAAGACGACGTTATTACTGTTAAAGTTCTCTCAGTTGATGTTGAAAAAGAAAGAATCAGCCTAGGTGTTAAACAACTAACTGATGCTCCTGAAACTGCAACTAGCGAAATCAAAAAAGGTAGCGTTATTACTTGTATAGTGACTGAAATCCAAGAAGATGGAATCGAAGTTTCACCTGCAGAAGGCGTTACTTGCTTTATCAAGAGAGCAGATCTTTCTAATGACCGCCAAGAGCAAAGAGTTGAAAGATTTGCAGCCGGTGATAGAATTGATGCTAAAGTAGTTTCAATTGATAAAAACAAGAAACTGAATCTTTCTATTAAAGCTTTAGAAGTTGAAGAACAGAAAAAAGCTATCGCTGAATTTGGATCTACAGATAGTGGAGCAAGTTTAGGCGATATTCTCGGTGCTGCTTTAAATAAAGCTCAAGAGAAGTAAGGAAATGGGGGCTTTTGCCCCCTATTTTTTAAGTCAGATTAAGACAAATACAACCGACATCTGTTAATCCTGTTGATTGATTCTCCAAAAGAAACATCAGTCAATAGGATTAACCCTCCTCCCTTATCTTAGAATTAACGTAAATCATAAGATTTTGCTTAACTTGTAGAGATATTTCTGATATTTTTTGGATTATGCAATAATAAATACAAAAGGATGATATGAAACAACTACCTCAAGAATTAAACATCAATCAGATTGAAAAAAAATGGCAAGATTTTTGGCAAGAAAATCAGACTTATAAGTTTGATCATAGTAAAATAAGAGCAGATAATTTTGTCATAGACACCCCTCC
>JYHA01000025.1 GCA_000970895.1 Candidatus Arcanibacter lacustris | reverse complement strand
AAATCTTTTGCCATTGATAATAGTGATTTTTATTGCAAGTAGTGCTCTAGCATTTTATCATGTGGGAGTGGAGCGGCATATTTTTGAGGCGACTTATGCATGTACTAATAAATTACAGCCAGTTACTAATATCGAGGAATTAAGAAAGCAACTTGAAGATAATCCAAGACCATCTTGTGCTGATCCAGAATTTAGCTTCTTATCAATATCTTTTGCGGGATGGAATCTTTTACTATCTGTATTTATGGGTTTTATCTCTATAATGGGAATGAGAAAATGCAAGAAAAATTACCAGGAAGTCTCTCAAAAAATCAACTTATAGATCAAATCTTAAGAGTTAATTATGCTGGAGAATATGGTGCTAAGAGGATTTACGAGGGGCAGCTTGCAGTTTTAAAATCAGGCAAAGCATCTAAAATCATTGAGCATATGAAAGAGCAAGAAATAGTTCATATGAATTATTTTCAAAAAGAAATTATAAATCAACATGCTAGGCCGTCTATCCTATATCCTTTATGGCATGTTGGTGGTTTTGCCCTGGGGGCTTTTAGCGCCATATTGGGTGAAAAATATGCTTTTGCTTGCACTGTTGCAGTAGAAGAGGTGATAGCTGATCATTACCAGGAGCAACTAAATAAGCTGGATCCTGAATCAGAATTATCACACAAAATCAGCAAGTTCAGAGACGAAGAGATCGAACATCACGACATATCTATAGAAAATAAAGCAAAAGATGCTCCATTTTTTAGGCTATTCTCCAACACTATTAAAATAGGTTGCAAAATAGCCATTACACTTGCGAAAAGATACTAACTTCTAAGCATCTATATCAACTGCATTGTCACTCGCAGGAGCAACGGCTGCAACATTTGATACCTTTGGCTTACTGCTAATTGCTGCGATATTTTCTTTGGTTTTTGCTGAACTTTCAACTTCTGTTTTGATATTGTCTGCTTTTCTTAAAGCGGTTGATGCGCTTGGTTGAGCTGGGATATGTGTCATTTTATACCTCGTGATTAAATATTTTCCTTAATTATTCCTATTATAGTAATAATATATTAAATATTAGTTAATTAACATATTAACCAAATAAGATTTCTGTTGTAAGAGGAAAATATTAGATTATGAGAGTTGTGGGTAAGAAATAGATCCCAGTTCGGGATAAGAGAGATACGTCATCCTTCAATTTATCTTTTTAAAAGATAAATATCGCGTGCCTTGAGATGAAGATCCTCTATGAGGATCCTCTATTGTTATAGTATTTCGCCTTGAATTGGGGTAGGAAAAGCATCCAATTTAAGGTGAAGTACCATATCCTGAACTGGGGTATGTCTTAGAATTGATAGAAACAAGGACTTTCGTATAAATCAATGTAGAATATTTAAATAACATGAGCTGCCAGAATTAAACCATTTGTTCCATAAATAACCTTTTACAGCAGTTATTTCTGCTGAGCTTAGTACGCGGCTATAGAGCAATATTTCTGCAATATAACCATTATTCTGTGTGGTACCTCGATTATTATCTACAGCTGCTCCTATGTATCCATTTAATGTGCTGCAGTTGCTACTACAACCAGAATAACATAAGGATTGTGCGGATGAGGTCGTAGATAATACTTGGGTAGGCGTTGATCCTGATCCAGTATATGCACTAAATGTTCTACCACTAGAGGCGTTTGTGCTATCGTTAGTATGAATTTTGAGAACAAAAGGTTGGTTTTGTGTATAAGTACTATCGGTCATAAAAAGTGTATTGGCGCCGTTATCATCTATAAATACCGTATTAACTCCGGAAGTAGGGCTTTCTTGAAAGTCAAAATAGCAGTTCGTATCGGTTGATGCAATGCCAAATTGACCAAAATTACCTCGTCCATAATTATTTTGCGCGCCATTTGCTAAAGTTTGATCAACAACAAATAAAGTAAAGCCTGTTGTTGATAATAAAAAGCTAGCATTAAATCCTTGGGCGTTTGTGCCAGAAATAAAGCGACCAACATAATATGGTAAATATATGCCAGTATAACCTACCGGTGTTTTTCCATAAAGATTTGTGGAAAAGCCAGGTACAGCAGTTCCTGCATTATGGGCATTACCTGATTTATCGTACCAAGTTGTGCCGTTACTCGCGTATCCAGAAACCATTGCGGTTCCATTATTATAAATATCTAAACCATCCCACCAACCACTTAAACCACTAATCATACTTGGTGAGCAACAACCAGAAGAGCCTGAGCTGCTTACTTTTACGCAATTACCAATGGTAGTAGCTGCTGTTGTTGTCCCTGCGGAAAGACCACAAGCATTCAAGTTAGAAGTTGATAGAGCTGCTGATGATTTATAACCAGAAGGGCAAACACAGTCACTAGAATCAGAGCCTGGTGCTTGCCAAAGAATCATATCTCCTGGACAATCTCTGGCATAAAGATTATTCATATATAAAAAAACTATCAACATAATGATGTTTTTAACAATTTTCATTAGCATTCTCCATTAAACTATTTTATGAGCAAATAACATTTCATAGCACAATTATTTGCAGTTGATAATAAAGGGCTATACATTAATAGATTATTAATGTAGGCAGTATTTTGTAATAAATAACTCAATTCTTGCTCTTAATTTAATGTCATGCTAATCGTCACTTTAGATTGAACGCTAGGAAAGCAAGGTGAGGAGGAGGGGGTGTACACTTTAGTACATGACCGACGACGAGTACGTAGTTTGACGACGTGGCAATCAAAGTGGCGTTTGGTATCACTCGTATGTAGAGAGTTTCCAGGTAATGCCAATTACCAAGTGGTCTAACTCGTTATTTTTGCCAAAAGGTAATAAACAAGAGCGATATTTTATGATTTTTCCATCCATTAATTCGTAGGTGCCGTTATCTGTAATTGCTCTGGGTTTTTTTATAAAATTGATAGCTCTGGTTTTGCCTAAAATCTTTGTCATAGGATTGTAGGATAAATTTGATCTGTCTTTAGAAATAGTATCACAATTATTACCGAATAATTCTATAATTTCCGTACCAATATACTCGTATTTTAATGTCATGCTAGTAAGGTCGGTTATGGTAGCTAGTAGACATTTATTCCATATTTCGTTAATAAGTGGGTATTTAACATCAAGAGAATCAATGTGAGGCATCATATCTTGGTTTTCTTTGATCTTGTTCCAGTAAGTTAGAAGATTGTTGCTAAGTCTTTTGTCCATCATGGCTAGTACCTTCAATTAAAATAACTTATATTTATGACTGATTAAATACAGTATAAACCTATATCGTAAATAAACTATTAATATATTTATAAATCCGCTAAGTATTATAAATTTTTTTGAAATTACATTAGAATGTGCTGTGAGCCAAAACATTGATTATCAATGCCGTATAATGAGGCTTCTGAGTTGTAACATAAATATATAGATGCGGCTGTTAAAGTAACTATAGTTGTTATTATTGTGAAAGCTCCTAAAGTATCCCAATAATTTTGATCATCTGCAATATCTTTAAATATTTCCATGTTCAACCTATTTTATCTGTTTTTTTAACTAATTCACTATTA
The DNA here is from genome assembly GCA_000970895.1 of Candidatus Arcanibacter lacustris. Lineage (GTDB taxonomy): Bacteria > Pseudomonadota > Alphaproteobacteria > Rickettsiales > Arcanibacteraceae > Arcanibacter > Arcanibacter lacustris. Next base: position 2,696 of record JYHA01000025.1, on the reverse strand, counting down.
TATAATATTACAATAATCGTTAAAAAACGATAAATTTTAAAAAAATTATTTTGAAACAATGTTTAAAAAAAGATATTTTGCTGGTTTTGTCATGAGCTTTATACTAGAATATTTTTTAAAATAATTTCTAAGAGGTTAACAATATGAAAATAGGCTTTTTTAATAATATAATCATGGGATTGGTGATTTTATTTTCCCAACAATCTTTTGCTATTACTACCATTGATATTAATAAAGGTTCGAGAGAAGCTCTACCTATAGCTGTGGTTAGTTTTGTAGGTGAGGATGAGGATTCTCAAGAATTAGGACAGGAAATAGCCAGGGTTATAGAATCTGATTTGAGTAGCTCTGGTTTATTTAGACCTATTGATAAAGCTGCATTTATTGAACAAATTACTCCTCATACTTTGGCGCCAAATTTTATTGTTTGGAGGCAAATCAATGCTACATCACTGGTTACAGGAAAAATTAAGTCATCTGGGGATAATGTTGAAATTATCTTTCAATTATGGGACCCATATTCTGAAAAATCAATAGCAGGCAAGGGATATGAATTAAATAAAAAATCCTGGAGAAGGGCTGCTCATAAAATATCTGATCAAATTTATCATAGATTAACTGGTGATACTGGTTATTTTGATACGCGTATTGCCTATATTTCGGAAAGTGGACCATCGCTCAAACGGATTAAGAAGTTGGCTATTATGGATCATGATGGTGAGAATCATAAATTCTTAACAGACGGACAAAATAGGGCTCTAACTCCTAGATTTTCTCCAGATGGGCAGAAAATTCTATATCTGTCATTCCCAAGAAAGGGTGAAAAAAGACCAGCTAGAGTTTTTATTAGGGATGTTCATGGTACTGGAAAGGAAAAAGAATTGGGTAGCTTTTCTGGTATGAGTTTTGCTCCTAGATTTAACCCTGCCGGAGATAAGGTTGTAATGTCCGTTGCTGAAAAAGGCAATACAGATATAATTTTAATGGATTTAGCAACTGGCGTGAGAAAGAAGTTAACTAGAGATTCAGGGCTTGATGTTTCTCCTTGTTATTCGCCTGATGGTAGTAAAATTGCCTTTACTTCTGATCGAGGCGGGTCTCCACAATTATATGTAATGGATGCGGATGGTAGTAATGTTAACAGAATTAGCTTTGGTTCAGGAATATATTCTACACCAGTGTGGTCTCCGCGCAACGATTATATAGCCTTCACTAAACAGGTGCGTGGAGCGGGCTTCTATATTGGAGTTATGCGGCCTGACGGCAAGGGAGAGAGGATTTTAGCTCAAGGATTTTTAGTAGAGGGGCCGGCTTGGTCGCCAAATGGCCGAGTAATCATTTTTACTAGAGGAGAGCGTACTTATGGTGAATTTTCTGGTATGTCTAAGCTTTATTCCATTGATGTTACTGGTTTTAATGAGCGCGAGATAGTAACTCCTGTAGATGCGTCCTATGCCGATTGGTCGCCATTGCTTGGGGATTAGCAATATAAACCATTTGATAATCTATTTTTATTGACCTATAATGATAAAAGATGTATTGAATAGTTTTTAAAATACACTAGTATTTAAATTAGATAATAACTTAATCCAAAATGGAGAAACTAAATGTTACGTAATTTTGTTGCTATTGTTGTAGCGCTAGGCTTTTTAAGCGCTTGTCAAACTAAACCTGTAGATACAGCTGGTTCTGCTGCAGGCGGTGCTTATGCTGCTGGATCACAAGGTGATTTAGCTGCTAATGCAGGAGACCGTGTTTTATTTGAATTTGATTCTTCTTCTTTAAATTCAGAAGCACAAGCAACTCTTGCTTTGCAAGCTAAGTGGTTAGAAGCTAATCCTTCTGTTACTGCTATTGTACATGGTCATTGCGATGAGCGTGGTACTGTTGAGTATAACTTAGCTCTTGGCGAACGTCGTGCTAATGCTGCTAAAGAATTCTTAGTAAATTCTGGTATTGATGCTTCAAGATTGAAAGCTCATTCAGAAGGTAAAGAACAACCAGCAGTTCCTGAGCATGATGAAGATGCTTGGAGACAAAATCGTAGATCTGTTACTGTTGTAAACGAGTAGTAGAAAAATATAGGAAGCCTCTTTTAAAAGGGGTTTTCTGTGTTTATATATTAAATATAGATTGATAATCTCATATCTATATTATTAGTTATTAGCCCCTTTTAGGGGCTATTGGCGTTATTACCTAACTTATATTAGAGAAACAAATGATAAGAATATTGATGTTGGCTTTGTTAATGGTTATTAATCAGGTATCTAGCTTTGCTGAGATTGATTCTGGATCAAGAATTATTGATCGACTCGAGAGAATGGAAAGAGATTTAGTATCGTTGCAAAGACAATTTTATAGAGAAAAGCCATCTGATGGTTCAAGTCCTGTTGTAAGATCTGGTGGAAATGTAGCTGAAATTGACGCAAGAGTTGGTAATATTGAAGAAAAAATGAGAGTTCTTAACGGAAATATTGAACAACTTCAATATGAAAGCAAGAAACAACAGCAGTTATTATCTGAAATTTTAGAAAAGCAAAATGCAAGACAGATCGAAGAATTAAAGCCAAAAGCTAAAGAAGAGCCAGTCGTTAAAAAACCAGAAGTTAAAAAGGCAAAGCCTGCTCCTAAAGAACCAGTTATAAAAGATGAACCTAAAATCTTAGGTAAGGTTGCTATCAAAAATATCAATGATG
>JYHA01000024.1 GCA_000970895.1 Candidatus Arcanibacter lacustris | reverse complement strand
AAATTATCACTAATGGTAATGTAGAAATTATCGACGGAGAGCAAACAGCAAGAGGTAATGCTGGGGAATATATAGTACGAGATGAGACGATGGAATTAAAAGGTTCGGTGATATTAATTAAAAACAAGGATGTGATAAAGGGAGAAAGGCTGATTTATTCTTTTAAAACCGGTCGCAGTAGCTTGTTTGCGGGAGATGCCGGTGATGGTAAGTCTCGTGTTAAGGCAATATTTACTCCAGGGTCAAAAAATAAATGAATGATAAATCTCAGCTAGCCATACATAATCTTGGCAAAAATTATGGTCCAAGACCGGTAATCAGAGATGTGAGTCTTCATATTTCTAAAGGAGAGGCGGTTGGGCTGTTGGGGCCTAATGGGGCTGGAAAAACCACATGTTTTTATATGATTTGTGGGCTCATTAGGCCAGATTATGGTAAGATCACTTTATATGGTGATGATATAACGAAATTACCAATGTATCGTCGTGCTCGCCTTGGTATTGGCTATCTTCCCCAAGAAGCATCAATTTTTAGGGGTTTGAATGTTGAAAAAAA
>JYHA01000023.1 GCA_000970895.1 Candidatus Arcanibacter lacustris | reverse complement strand
TAGAAATAGCAGAGAAAGATTACCATTTTAGCTTCGAACAATCTTATTCTAACCAATTATGGTGATTTATATAGTAAATATACCTCCTATAATGACATTCCAAAAAATATTGCAAATGCGGTAATAGCAACAGAAGATCGAAGATTCTTCAATCATTTTGGCATAGATTTAATTGGCATTATCCGTGCTTTTTATAGCAATTACAAGGCAGGTTATGTAGTACAAGGTGGTAGTAGCATCACTCAACAATTAGCTAAAATTGCCTTCCTATCCTCAGATAAAACCATCAAAAGAAAAATACAAGAATTAGTTCTAGCCCTATATTTAGAACATAAATTTTCCAAACAAGAAATACTCACTATGTATTTAAATAGAGTTTATCTTGGTGCTGGTATTTATGGGATTGATGGAGCTGCCAAATATTATTTTGGCAAAGATCTAAAAGATATTAATTTATATGAAGCATCAATTATTGCAGGTCTTCTCAAAGCTCCATCAAAATATTCTCCTACCAATAATATTGAATTATCAGGAGAAAGAGCATATCAAGTTTTACTTAATATGGAAGATGCTGGCTATATAACAGAAAAAGACATCCAAGACATATCAGATAATCCTGTGTTCTTAGAAACATCAGCCCTAGGATCTGGTAATAGTTTATATTTCTGTGATTATGTATTAGATCTAGCACAAAATATTATAGAAGACACCCAAACGGATTTAATCATCAAAACCACTCTTAATCCCTCAATGCAAACTAGGGGCGAACAAGTAATTAAAAACTATTTAGCACATCATGGAGAAAAACTAAATATCAAGCAATCTGCTTTGGTAGCGCTTAGCAAAGATGGAAGCATCTTATCGATGGTGGGCGGTAAAAACTATAGAGAAAGCCCATTTAATAGAGCAACTATGTCTCACAGACAATCAGGATCGGCTTTTAAATTATTCGTCTATTTAAATGCCATCGAACAAAATAATTTAAATGAATATTCAAAAGTTATTGATGCTCCAATCAACATTGGCAAATGGCATCCCAAAAACTATACTAGGAATTATTTAGGGGAAATTAGACTTAAGGAAGCTTTTGCTAAATCAATCAATACTGTGGCAGTTAGGCTTACTGAAAATGCTGGTAGAGGAAATTTAATTAGACTAGCTAAAAAACTTGGAATTAATGCCAATATGAGCCCGCATCCAAGCATATCTCTAGGAATTGCAGAAGTTAGCTTACTTGATTTAACTAGTAGCTTTGCTGTTATTAATAATAATGGTAGAAGAACTATTCCTTATGCAATTACCGAGATAAAAAACCCCAAAGGAAAATTATTGTTTAAAAAAACACATAACCAAGAAACTCAAGTAATATCTAGTAACACAAACCATATTATGAAATCTCTACTCAAAGAAGTAATAGATAATGGCACTGGAGGTGCAGCCAAAATTAATCATAAATCAACTTATGGTAAAACTGGCACTACTCAAAACTATAAAGATGCTTGGTTTATAGGATTTGATGATCAAGTAACTTGCGGTATATGGGTAGGAAATGATGATAACAAACCAATGAACAAAGTAACGGGCGGAGGAGCTCCTGCTATTATTTGGCAAGAATTTATGAGGTAGTCATTAATAAAATATTAATTTATTAATGCTAAGATTAAGTCTATAAGCAAAAGGAGATTTAAAAATGGCAGTAAATGACCCAAATGACTTTACGTTAAAACAAATAATATCTAATCTAAGAAAAAAACAGCCCCTTCAGGCTATCAATAAACTAGATAAAGAATTATTAAGAAAAAGGGAAGTGCTTTTAAAAAACACAAAAGAAGACAGCAAGAACGAAAGAATTCATAACACACTTGCAATACAACATAAAAATAGAATTACGCAAGAAAACTCAAGATAAAACTAAAAGACCACTTGCAATAATATAATTAATAACATCGAGGAACTATTATGGCAATCAATCCAGAACTACTCAAAAGACTTGCTAAAGCTTCTGCAAAACCTCTAAAGAAAGTCATAACAGGAATTGTTACTACCACAACATTAGGATCAATTGCAGAAAATGATGCATCAGCAACTAGTGGATTGGCTACCCTTTCTGGCAAAAAATCGCCAAAAATATCAAAATATGTAGGCATAAGCTCTGATGCCCTAGGAATGATTGATTCCTTTAAAAAAGGCAAGAATAGTCAAAAAACAACTATAGAAATTTTAGAGAAAAATTTACAAGAATCTATGAAATCTTTTGTAGAGGACATTGCTGCAACAGGAAATAATTTTAATACAACAATAGAAAAGGTTAAAAATGGAGAAAACACAGGAAATGTTATCGATAGCGCAGTAAAAACAGCTTATTCAGCATTAAAAGCAACTGGAAATAGCAGCCCTTTAAAAACATCCTTACTAAAAACATTCGCAGAAAAATCGGGCGAAACATACGGCAATCTCTTTCCGGAAAAACCCCCATCATTAACAACAAGAAAGGATCCCCTATTATTAATCGATAAACTATTGTTTATTAGTATTTGCAATAATATATACTCAATCCATTTATATAACTCACTTTATTACAATTAAATGATTCTGGTATATTGTATTTAAATACCAGAATCATTTCCGATGGAATTTCTTTAAGCGGAATGGTCATATCATAATGATTTTTTATTTCTTTAAAGTGATTCCATTTTCTTATTTTATTCCTATTGTCCATCCCTATATAATAAATAAGTTCAGCTGTAATTTTACGATCATCACTAATAATCAAGGCATCAGGATGACGCTTTGCAAGCTCCGATACACAAACACCAAACTCCCTCCATCCAGATACTCTTTTAAAAGGATCCGATGGTAGAAAATTTACAAATAATGGAGAAGAGTAGATTAATATTGCAACAATGACATTACTAGTAATTGCTAGTTTTAATAATTTTTCATTACATACTCTAGGTTCGTCACCCAGACCATTAGCGCAGCGATAAGCAGATACCCAAACAATAAAACCAATATAAGCAGGCACTGCCCAATTACCATAAGCATTAAAAAACAGACTCAAAAATGAAGTAAAAATCAAAATAGGCAAACATAGGGAAATTACATATTTATGCCTATTGTTTTCTCTCAATCCGATTGCTAAACAGCTAAGAACTGGACCAATAATAGCAATTTGTATCAATAAAAACTCTAGTATTTTTCTAGCATTAAAAGATGATTCTTTAGCATGTGATATATCTATGAGATGAGCAAAACTAACCATATCATGCTTAATATTCCAATAAATATTTGGAGAAAAAACCGCTAAACCCACTAATAAAGATACATATAAATTAGGGTTTTTTAGCCAATAAAAGTTACGATCCCGCCAATATAAATAAATAGCAGCAGATGGTATGAACATTGCCATACTATATTTTGTCATCATACCAAGGCCAAAGCCAATCCCAGCCACCAACCACATCTCTGATAAAAATAACAGCGCAGTCAAAGCCCAAAAAAATAACAAAATAGGATCAGTAGTCATCAAATTAGAAGAAAATGTAACAGCAGGAAGAGTTATATAAAGAAAGCAAGCATAATAAGCAACCTTTTCATTATATAGTTTTTTTCCTAAATGGTAGATAACAACCGATGTAAGAAAATGAAAAATAGGAGAGAAAATTCTAATTGCTGTTTCTGATTCACCAAATATCATGGTAGAGATTCTAATAACAAAAGCAACCATAGGGGGTTTGGAATAGTAACCAAAATCTAAATTGCGAGACCATCCAAAATATTGAGCCTCATCAGCATATAAATTCAGATTATAATAATAAAGAAAAAAAATTCTAATAACTGTAATTATTACAAGTAGTAGTAATGGTAATTTATAATGCTTCTGAAAGTCTATTAGCTTCATATTCTGCAATTAGAGCGTTAATTAATTCGTCAAGATCCCCTTCAAACATAATGGAGTCAATTCTATATAGAGTCAAATTAATCCTATGATCGGTAATACGACCTTGTGGGAAATTATAAGTTCTAATTCTCTCAGATCTATCACCCGATCCAACTTGCCCCTTTCTTTGAGCAGCACGTTCTTTATCTATAGCGTCTCTTTCCATTTCATAGATCTTAGAACGCAAGATCTTCAAAGCTTTGGCTTTATTTTTATGCTGAGACTTTTCATCTTGTTGTTGCACTACTATTCCACTTGGAATATGCACAATTCTTACCGCACTATCTGTTGTATTAACTGACTGACCACCAGGACCACTTGATCTAAACACATCTATTCTTAAATCTTTTTCTTCTATATTAACATCCACTTCTTCTGCTTCAGGAAGAACAGCAACGGTTGCTGCAGATGTATGAATTCTACCACTTGACTCAGTTTCAGGCACTCTTTGAACTCTATGTACACCTGATTCAAATTTCATTTTAGAGAAAACATTAGTGCCAGATATCACAGCAGATGCATCTTTATAGCCACCTATTCCTGTTTCTGATACGGATAGAATTTCGAATTTCCAGCCTTTGTTTTCAGCATAATGTTGATACATTCTAAATAATTGACCAGCAAAAAGAGCAGCCTCATCACCACCTGTTCCCGCCCTAACCTCTAAAATAGCATTTTTAGCATCAGCTTCATCTTTAGGTAATAATGATAATTTAACTTCTAATTCCATTTTAGGAAAGGAATCTTGTAAGGATAATAGCTCTTCTTTAGCCATTTCTTTCAAATCAGAATCAGACTCAGGATCATCGATAATTTGCTTTAAATTTTCTAGATCTTTTTCTGCTTCAAGTAAAATTGATATTTTTTCAACTATAGGTGTTAAATCAGAATATTCTTTTGAGAAAGTAACAAAATCACCACCTTTATCAAAAGTTGAGCTGGATAATTTATCCCTAAGCTCGTTATGACGATCTATGATTTTATTTAAATTATCTTTGAAACTCAAAATGCTACTGCTTTTTATATTTATTTAAGATGGGATGGTGCCGGATATCGGATTCGAACTGATGACCTACCGCTTACAAGGCGGTTGCTCTACCACTGAGCTAAGCCGGCATTATGTTTTGCTTGAAAATGATATACGACATTTAAAAACAAACTGCAAGAGATAATTTTGCATAATCAGCTATTTTTTTCAATTTTATTTTCGATATGACAAATAGTGACTTACTAGCATCATAAAATTAAAAAATCTCTTTATCTTTTTCTAATTACACTCTATTAATAATAGATATTGTTCAAATTAAATTTTTATAGGTTTTTTTATTATGTTTTCTAAATTACTCGGTTTTTTATCATGTGATATGGCCATTGATCTTGGTACCGCCAATACCTTAGTATACGTAAAAGGTAGAGGAATAGTACTAAACGAGCCATCCGTAGTTGCTTTGATTAGAGAAAATGGAGCTATGAGACCATATGCATTTGGTCATGAAGCAAAAATGATGTTAGGCAGAACTCCCGCAGAAATAGAAGCAAAGAGACCTTTAAAAGACGGAGTTATTGCTGACTTCAAGGGCGCTGAAGAAATGATCAAACATTTTATTCGCACAGTCCATAATAGAAGAAGCTTTACAGGACCATTAATAGTAGTTTGCGTACCATCAGGATCAACTCCAGTCGAAAGAAGAGCAATCCAAGATGCGGCAGAAAGCGCAGGTGCAAGAGAAGTATTCTTGATTGAAGAACCAATGGCAGCTGCAATTGGAGCTGATTTACCAGTAACAGAACCAACAGGATCAATGATCGTGGATATTGGAGGAGGCACTACTGAGGTTGCTGTGTTATCCTTAGGTGGGATTGTATATTCCAGATCCGTTAGAGTTGGTGGAGACAAAATGGATGAGGCGATTATTTCTTATATTCGTCGTAATCACAATCTATTAATTGGCGAATCAACAGCTGAAAAAATCAAAAAACAAATAGGAAGCGCCTACGTAACCGAAGAAGGCAAAGGCAAAATGATGGAAATCAAAGGTAGAGATTTAATCAACGGAGTACCAAAAGAAATGGTTCTGTCTGAAGCTCAAATTTCTGAAAGCTTGCTCGAAACTGTAGGTCAAATTATTGAAGCTGTAAAAATAGCATTAGAATGCACACCTCCTGAACTTGCTTCAGATATCGTTGATAAAGGAATTGTAATGACTGGTGGTGGATCTTTATTAAACAACTTAGATCTAGTATTAAGGGAAGCTACTAAATTACCCGTATTCGTTGCTGAAGACGCCTTATCTTGCGTTGCTCTTGGTACTGGTAAAGTATTAGAAAACCAGAAAAAATTACAACATGTTTTATTTAAACAGGATTAATAGAGTTAATTCATCCCTCAAAAAGGGACTACGATGCACCCAACCAAAAAAAGAAGTCGTCATCCTATCGCTTGATTTGTCTTAAAAAAGACAAATCAAGCGATAGGATGACGACTTCTTGTTAAATTTTTATACGGCCCGCGGAAACAACGAAGAGAACCCCGCGCTAAGACTTGATTTAACTTTAAGGACAGCTGCACTTATAATGGCAGCTCAAAGAAACAACATTTAACTAACTAGAGTATTTGTGTTTTTAAATTTAACTAGATTCTATTATATCATATTAATTGCGCTAATGGCCGCTCTTTTGATGCTAGGCAATTCATCTAATTACTTCTTATATATCAGGAATAAATCAACAAATATATTGCATAATATAATTTACAAAGCAGATATTACAACATCTAAACTATCCCATTTATATCAAAACATCAAAGATTTGGTTTTTATTTACGACAAAAATATCGAGCTAAAGCAACATAATTCACTACTCAAATATGAAATACAAAGACTAAGAGCCCTAGAATTTGAAAATAGAGAATTGAAAAAACAAGTTAATTTAGTTGAAAATGGTGATTTCAAATATGTTTCTGCAAGAGTAATAACTAATGTTATTGGTCCTTATAATTATTATGCAACAATTCTTGCAGGGGAACAAAATGGCTTAAAAGAGGGTCAAGTAGTGATCAACAATCAGGGATTAGTTGGTAAAATTATTCAAGTCTTTGATAAAACAGCATCTGTACTTTTGGTTACTGATTTAAATTCTAAAGTTCCAATCGTCACCTCAAAATTCCTTGAAAAAGCTATTATTTCTGGCAGCAATGAAAATAAATTAAGATTATTATATTTAAATGATACTAAGAAGGTAGAAATAGGAGAAGTAGTAGTTACTAATGATAACGGGGAGTTTTTTCCTACTGGCATCCCAGTTGCTACAATCGAATCAATCTCAGAAAACTATATTTCAGCAAAACCAGTAGTGGATATTACCAAGCTGGATTATGTAAAAATCCTAGTCAAATAACAACTAGCTCCTACCAAATAATTTTTCCACATCTTTTAACTTAAGCTCAACATAAGTTGGTCTACCATGATTACATTGACCTGAAAATGGCGTTAGCTCCATCTCTCTAAGCAATGCATTCATTTCTTCTATATTTAAAACCCTACCAGCACGCACCGAATGATGACAGGCAAAAGTACCAAGTATATGATCATTTAATTCATTTAAACTGATATTCTCACTATACTCATCTAACTCATCCCCAATATCTTTAATTAAATCAATGATGTTAGCTGCAGATATTAAGGCAGGAATTTCTGTAATAATCACCGAATTTTCACCAAATGAAGCTAACTTAATGCCAAGCTCTGCTAATTTATCTTGGCTTGCAACTAATTGATAAGCAATTTTACTACTTAATTCTACAATCTCAGGAATGAGAAGTCTCTGTCTTGCGATATTTTTCTTTGCTAATGAGATTTTTAATTTCTCATATACTAATCTCTCATGAGCTGCATGTTGATCAGTAATCACCACAGAATCTTCAGTTTGAGAAACAATATAAGTTTTATGAAGCTGGCATTTCGCCATACCAAGTCGATAGCTTGGTGCTTCTTGATATTTTACTTCAGCAACACTTACTTGTTCTATTTGAGGCGTCTTGATCAAAGGAATTTCATAATCAAATTTTCTCTCACTCATTCTTACTGGTTGGTATGATCTTTCTAAATTCCAACTAATTTGTTCAGGCGCTACAAATGATTCAATCACCTTATCTGCAATAGTAGATGAAGCTTGATGAGATGCCTTGGCAATGGATGATCTAATTGCAGAAATAATCATAGATTTGATTTTATTACTATCCCTAAATCTAACTTCGGATTTAGTAGGATGGACATTAACATCAACTTCTTCTGTTGGTAGATAAATAAAAATTGCAACGCTGGGATGTCGGTCTCTAGCTAAATAATCAAGATAAGCAACTTTAACAGCAGTAAGTAATAATTTATCTCTCACTGGCCTATTATTGACAAAAAGATACTGCTCATTACTAGTTGCTCGGTTAAATGTAGGAATACTCACATATCCTTGAATCTCAATATCATCTCTTTGATAATCCACCTCTACTGAATTGCTTATAAAATCTTCTCCCAATATTTCCTTAACTCTATCTTTACGAGTTAATTGAGCAGCTGTTTTAACTAAGGATTTACCCTCTACAGACAAACTAAAAGAAACCATGTGGTGAGCAATAGCTAACTTATTGATAATATCTATAATATATTGAACTTCAGTGCGAACTGACTTTAAGAACTTTAAGCGAACGGGTGTTGCAAAAAATAAATCCCTTATTTCTATTTTAGTACCAATAGAAAGAGAAGTAGGCATTAACTCTTGCTTATCTCCACCTAAGATAGCAAGACTCCACGCATAATCATCATCTTTAGTTTTACTAGAAATAGTCATTTTACTAACAGATGCAATAGAAGGCAAGGCCTCACCACGAAAGCCAAAATTTTCAATATTTTGAATATTATCTTCATCAAGTTTTGAAGTAGTATGACGTTCAATAGCAAGCGACAAATCACCCTTACTCATACCATGACCATTATCTGCAACTATAATCAGATTTCTGCCCCCCGAATCACAAATTGCCACATCAATTTTAGTCGCACCAGCATCTAGTGAATTCTCCACTAATTCCTTAATCGCAGAAGCTGGTCGTTCAACCACCTCACCTGCGGCAATGCGATTGATGGTGACCGGTGATAATAATTTGATAGGTTTTTTCATGATTTTACAAGCTTTGTTGATTTAAGGAGATGATCGAATTTCTCTTTATAAACTATTTTGTTAAATAAATAAAGATAGATAATATGAAAATAGTATTTTTTGATAGAAAATAACTATTTGAATTTAGTTACCAAATCAATTAATATTACATTTATGGAAATGTAATAATCATAATTTAATATCATGGTAGCAATATGTCAAATTTACTAAGGGATAGTTTAGCAAATCTCAATCTCCCAGTTACTAGAAGCTTTATGGAAAATGCAGCAATTGGTTTTGCAAGCGGAGCAGCATCTTTTTTTACTACTAAATATATAGTACAGATCTATGACAAGAAATTAGGTACTAATCCACTAGTGGTAGCTGCAGCCTCGATGCCGAGTTTTATATATGGATTATTGGGAAATGATCACAAGCTTGCAGGGTCTAATTTTGGTTTAAGCGGATTGTTAACTTTTGTCAATCCATTATACGGACTAACCTCTATTCCTACTATAGCACATGAAGTATATTGCAATAATTATGATTGTGGCAATGATGGCAATATAGTTACTCGTTTTGTCAAAAAAATTGAACTACCTGTTACTAGTGAATTTTTAGAAGCTTCCATAATATCTACAGTTTATTCTGGTTTATCTATATTGGGCACAAGATATTTATTATCATCATATGGTCAGCTTCCTGCTCAAAACCAACTAGCAATGTTTGTTGCAGGTGCAATGTCAACTTTTTTACCAACTCGCAATGATCATGATACTGCAGGAGCGTATTTTGGATCAGGGATTGCATTATCTCTTATTAATCCAGCCTATAGTATCATATCTTTAGCAGGCCTATTGGAAGAAATTTATTGCAACAATTATCAATGCGATAAAAATAGCAATATTATCAAGAAATTTATTACAGAAAAACTGAATATCACTTATCCATCGAATGAATTTATGACAGAAGTTATAAGGGGTTTTTCAGTATCTGAAATTACATTATTATCTACAAAATATTTATTACCAACTATATTATCTAAACAGGCAAAATTATACTTTGATCATCCTTTAGCTGCAGTTGCCATGGGCATTGTTCTACCTAATTTGTTAAATAAATTAGCAGGCAATGATCATGAATTTTCAGGTAAAAACTTAGGATTATCGATCCCACTTGTTATGGTTGATCCTAAATATGCTGCTTTTTCTGCATTAACTATTGCCCAAGAAACATATTGTAATTTTTATGAATGCTCACCAAGAACTAATATGGCAAAAGAAATTGTTGATAAAATACATTTTCCGTTAGAATTTATCCATAATTCAGTTATTTCATATATATCCTTCACCGCAAGTTTATTAGCTATAAAAAATCTTGGTTTATTAAATCAAGACACAACTCAAGGAAAGATCTTTTCATTTATTACTACACCTGCTTATTTTATCTTTTCTATGGCAAAACCAGCAACCTCAATAGCAATGATGGCAGGATATAACGCACTAGCATTTTCTGGAATACTACCTCCTTTTATTATAGGCGACAATACCCAAACCATTGCAATAGAAAATATTACACCTCATACTGATTATACTACAGCCTTGATATTTTTATCTCCTATTATTTGTATGGGATTTTATTCAAACTCTTTAATGGCTGGTTTTTCTTTAGCATATTCTCAAGTTGAGACTGACACTAAAATAGGAATGACAGGACTTGCTATTGCAACCGGAGCCCAAGCACTACCTAATATACTAAATAATGATTTTTTAGGTGCCGGAATAGTGGGCTTATTAGCATCTGCTGCTAGTTTATATGTGATGAAATATATAGCATTAGACCAGCCAAATTACGATAACAATAAAATCGTAGCAGCAGCTGCTGCTCTGATACCAGGGTTTATTTTAGCAGCCACAACAGAAAGCAATGATAAGATGACTGGAGTAATTACAGGATCCTCTGCTTCGCTACTTTACACTTGTCCTGAAGTTGCTTACGCAGGGATGGTATGTTCTGCTTTGGGTGAGTTATATTTAAAATTCAATGAAACGATCCACGGCTAATAGTAAGGTTATTTTGCCCAAAAAAAGAGGTTTTCGTCATCCTGGAGATTTATTTGTCTTTTTAAAGATAAATAAATAGGATCCATTTTAAATATTTTAACATATTACCTGAGTTCGGGATAAGAAAGAGATCTTCCCCCGACTGTCATCCAAAGATGATAGTAGTATAATCATTTATAGTCAGACAAATTTTCTGCTTCTGCTCGAGTCAGCTGAAAATGCATCCAATCTACCGGATCATTCCAAGTTCCTCCCCAAATACTAAAACCATTATTGGTAAAAACATCCACAACTGGCTCAACCATACCAGCTCTAATATTAGTACGGTTAATATAGTTAGCACCTTCTTTAGGCGAAACCTTAGTTACTAGGTTATTAATTGAAATATAAGGATTTTGCACAGGATTAACGTCAATAGCCACCCCATAAGAATGTAGGGATATTCGACCACCACCAGTTACTTCTCTACAGATAAAAGCACTCGTATTATTATCAATCATAGATAATTCGTCATCTCCATTATAGTCGTTTATCAGTTTGATTTTTGCTATTGGAAATTTTCGCTTATGTAGCTCTTTAAAAACCGCTAAAACTTTTTCTGCCATTGCATCAATTATGATCATCTTCCCATCTTGATGGTGATTTCCCTCAAAATCATAATAAGAAAGATTTAATAATTTTAATCTTTTAATACCTACAGGGCATTTTTCATTCCAGATATTTTTTTGGACCATATCTTCTGTAATATGATTTGGTATTGCTGATATAGAGAATATAGGATCTTTTTTAGTATTTGCAGAAGCATGTGAAGGTAAGCTCATCAATAAACTCATCAAAATAATTTTTTTAAACATTGGTGAAATTCCTTATAGATTTATGGAATAAGTCAATTCACGATAAGAAAGAGGTCAAGTTTTAATGACAAGCAATTCCCCCAGTTGTCGTCCTGGAACGATGCTTTGTCTTGAAAAGACAAAGCGAGTGATAGGATCCATCTTGAATATTTTAACATATTTGTTTTTTGTAGAAATTTTGTGGATCCTATCGTAATTTATCCCTTTGGGATAAATTACTCCAGTATGACTTTACCTCCCTGCAGAATGCATTAGATTATTATCAAGTCAGTATGGAGCCTTAATTACTTACCAACCAAAATCATCAGCATTTGCTTTCCTTCCAGTCTTGGGGAAAGTTCAACCTTGACTACATCCACCAAATCATTCTGTAGACGTATAAGTAAGTTCATACCGATTTCCTGGTGAGCCATTTCTCTACCCTTAAATCTTAAAGTAACTTTTACCTTATCGCCCTCTCCTATGAATTTGACAATACTTCTAACTTTAACATCATAATCATTTTGCCCAATATTTGGTCTAAGCTTAATTTCCTTCAGCTCTACAACTTTTTGTTTTTTACGAGCTTCATTAGCTTTTTTCTTAGCTTCATATTTGAACTTACCAAAATCCAGGATCTTACACACAGGAGGATCCCCTTGTGGTGAAATTTCAACTAGATCAAGAGTTTTTTCAGCAGCCATTTTTACAGCTACTTCCAATGATACGATACCAATCATAGTGCCATCAACATCAACCAACCTCACATTTGGAGCGGTGATGTCTTTATTTGCCTTAGGAAAGTTATTCGATTTATTAGGTGGATTACTTATGTACTTACTCCATTACTTATATAATTAACAAGGGACTTTTGCTTCTGTATGTAGATCCTTTAGCAATTGTTCTAAAGAAATCACCACTTGCTCGTCCGAACCGAGTCTTCTAACAGAAACACTATTATCTTGCATTTCTTGTTTTCCAACCACTAAAATCACTGGTACTTTTAACAGTGAATATTTACGTATCTTATAATTAACCTTTTCAGAAGATATGTCAAGCGTTCCACGCATTCCAACATCACTTAAAGCCTTACAAACTGACGCAGCATATTCATCACCATCACTAGTAATAGTTAAAACAACGAATTGAGAAGGAGATAGCCATAATGGAAATTTCCCTGCATGTTGCTCAATTAACACGCCTATAAATCTCTCGAATGTACCAATAATCGCTCTATGCAACATCACCGGGCGATGTTTATGCCCATCAGATCCAATATAACTTGCATCTAACCTCTCTGGTAAAATGAAATCAACTTGCAAGGTCCCAAGCTGCCAATCTCTACCAATTGCATCTTTAAGCACAAATTCTAATTTTGGTCCGTAAAAAGCACCCTCACCTTTATTTAGCACAAATTCATGACCAGCTGCAATCACTGCCTCTTTTAGTGAATTCTCAGCCTTATCCCAAGTCTCATCAGTACCAGCCCTAACGTCTGGACGATCTGAGAATTTAACTTGAAAGTCATCAAAACCAAAATCATGATAAACTTCTTTGAGTAATTTACAAAAAGCCACAGTCTCAGAAGTAATCATATCTTCACTACAGAAAATATGTGCGTCATCTTGAACAAAACCACGAACTCTCAAAAGACCATGTAGAGACCCAGAACTTTCATTACGGTGGCAACTACCAAATTCAGCCATACGAAGTGGCAAATCACGATAACTCTTCAACCCATAGTTAAATATCTGCACGTGACAAGGACAATTCATCGGCTTTAAAGCCATTACTTTTTCTTCTGACTCTGAGGTAAAAATATGTTCTCTAAATTTCTCCCAGTGACCAGATTTTTCCCACAAACTTCTATCAACTAAAACAGGAGTTTTAACTTCAATATAGTTATTTTTCTGTAGTTTTCCCCTAATATAATCTTCGATAATGCGATACAATGTCCATCCTTGTTCATGCCAGAAAACCATACCTGGAGCTTCTTCTTGCAAGTGGAATAGATTTAATTCCTTACCAATTTTTCTATGATCGCGCTTTTCAGCTTCTTCGATCATGGTTAGATAATCTTGTAATTGCTTCTCATCTGCCCAGGCTGTTCCATAAATTCTCTGTAACATCTGATTTTTACTATCACCTCTCCAGTAGGCACCAGCAAGTTTCATCAATTTAAATGCTTTGATTTTGCTAGTAGAAGGAGCATGAGGCCCACGACAAAGATCTATAAACTCACCCTGACGATAAAGACTAATTACCTGCCCCGCAGGAATAGCTTCAATTAACTCAGCCTTATAATGTTCATTGATTTTTTTAAAGAATGCTACCGCTTCATCACGATCCCATTCCTCGCGCACAATCTTCTCATCACGTTTAGAAATCTCTCTCATTTTTGCTTCGATTATAAGTAAATCATCAGGAGTAAAAGGCTCATTTCTAGCAAAGTCATAATAGAAACCATTCTCAATAGCAGGTCCAATAGTCACTTGCACATCTGGATATAGTTCCTTTACCGCCTCTGCCATTATATGGGCTGCATCATGACGGATGATTTCCAACCCTTCAGGATCTTTAGGCGTGATGATTCTGATTTTCGCATCCTTAGTGATTGGAATATTTAAGTCCTTCAACTCACCATCCACTTCAATCGCCAGAGCAATTTTAGCCAAACTTATACTGATGCTTGAGGCTATATCAAAACCAGTTACATTATTTTCAAATTCTTTAGCATTTCCATCAGGAAAAATTATATTTATCATTTTTTAAAACTTTTTTAAATTTACTCTACACTATACATTGCAATTCTTATGACTATATTTTATGTTAAAATGTTAGTCAAGATAACGGGATGATTTTTATCCATATTTTAAAATTTTTTCATCTCTAGTGAGGATTTTTAAACCTTCAGTGCGAGATTGAGCTAAGAGCAATCTATCAAAAGGGTCGTGATGTATCAAAGGTAGCTTATTTATATAATCAATATGAGCAATTTTTATATCTATCCACAAAAAACCAGAATCATTTACCGCAAGAAACAGGTCACCATCTATTTCAATTTTACCAATAGACTTTTTTATCATAATCTCCCAGTAACTTGCAATACTAACAAAAACAACATTTTTAACATCATTGATGATTGTAGTAAATTTACCTAACTTCCTATCATTGCCTTCTAAAGCCCATAACAAGACGCAAGTATCTAACAAATATTTCATGGCAAATAATCTCCGATAATATAGTCAGGTAGCTCGCTGTCAAAATCTTTAGACATTTTGATCTTATTTTTTAGCAAGCCGATTTTTCTTTTTTTCGGCTCTTTATATTCTACCATTTGAGCAATAGGTGAGCCATTTTTGCATATTACAATAATTTCATGACCTTTGTTTACTCTATCAACATATTTTGAAAGATGAGTTTTAGCTTGATGAATATTAACAAACTCCATTTTAAGCACTCCTTTAATTCAATATAAACTAAACTAAGTATAGTCCAGCTTGACCAAACAGTAAAGAAATCTTTCAACCCCCTTAAAAAACCTCAACCGCACCAAATCTTCTGCTCTTCTTCCACCCGATCTTCTCTAATCGCACCTCTCACCGCCAACATCAATTTATTCATGAAATGTACATTGTGAATAGTCAAAGCCTGCATTCCTAAAATCTCACCTGCTTTAAATAAATGATGTAAATAACCACGAGAATAACGCATACATGTACTACATTTACACTCACTATCAATAGGATTTGGATCAGTTTTAAAACGATTATTTCTAATATTTATATGTTCCTTGCCATTTTCTGACATACTAACTTTTACCAAAGCACCACCATGTCTTGCAAGTCTTGTCGGATGCACACAATCAAATGTATCAATACCATATTTAATACCGTTAAATATATCACTCACCCCACCAATACCAAGTAGATGAACTGGTCTATCCTTTGATAACATACTCATAGTATGGGCTACTATATCATGCATTTGTGCTTTAGATGCACCAAGAGAACCACCCACAGCATGGGCAAAAAATTCATTCTCATTGACAAAATCAGTACTTTGCTTTCTCAAATCATCATAAATTCCACCTTGAACTATACCATATAGGCTTTGACTCTCATCATCATGATTTTTAAATTCCGCGAGTGACCTTAGTGCCCAACGATGAGACATATGCATGGATTTTTCAGTATATTCTTTTGTCACATTAAAAGGCGTACATTCATCAAGTACCACCATAAAATCCACCCCCAAATCCCTTTGAATTTGAATAGATTTTTCAGGAGTCAGCAAGTGATAAGAACCATCAATATAAGATTTAAATTTAGCACCTTCTTCAGTTATTTTTAGTAAACTCTGAGGACGGTTACTATTACGTTTTCCCTTAATTTCATTAGATACCGAACCATGACCCAAGCTAAATATCTGATAACCACCAGAATCTGATAAAAGAGGCCCATCCCAATTCATCATTTTATGCAACCCACCAAGCGCCCTGATAGTTTCTGATCCTGGTTGCAACATCAAATGATAAGTATTAGATAATATTATCTGAGTGCCTTCTTGTTTCATAGTAGCAAGATCAACGCCTTTAATCGCAGCTTTTGTTGCGCAAAATATAAAATTTGGCGTCTGTACTATTCCATGAGGAGTATGAATTTCTCCACATCTTGCTGGTGTTTTTTGATCTTGATGAGTGATGGTAAATTTAAAATTTTTATACATTTATTCTACTTTGACAGTTTTTGATATTAAGTACATAGCAGCTATATTACACAGAGCTACAATTAACAATAAAACATAACCTCCAACCATATAATTAAATACTAGACTATGCCATGATATATCATAGGGAGCAAAGACTTTCCAGGCAAGAAAGTTAAAAATGATAGAGTCCATAAGACTTGCAACAGCAAAAGATAGAAAAGTTCTAAGCCATAATTTACTATTATTGGTCATTTTCTTCAATTTTGAAAAAATATGAATATCAACCAACTGACTAATCCCATAAGCAGTAAGGCTAGCAACTACAATTGCAAGATTAGGTATAAAAATAACACTTAGCGCCTTATCACCTTCTATAAAATGTAAATTCTCTTGATTAGCGCCGCTAATATCCTTATAACCAAGAGCAAATGTCATCATAATCAATACTGATATCGAAGAGATAAAACTAATAGCAATTGATTTTCTAGCATATGAAGCTGAATATAATTCCGTCAGTAGATCGCTGGTAAGAAAACTGGTGGCAAACACCATCGTACCAAGCGCCACCGGCTCACTATATAAACTAAAATCTGCAGCCTTTAACACTTGCATATTACAAACAATAATCGCCAGCACATTATAAACTAACAAACCTTCTTTTTTAAAAAACCTAGCCATAATAAAAATAATCAAGTAACAGCTCAGCAAGCTAAGGATGCTAACTACTTCAGATGGCAAGGTTTTTAATAAACTAATTAATAATAGGGGGCTAAGTTCAAACATTACTGATCAATTCTTTAGTTCTGATTTTTCCAGCCTCTACTGCTGGCTGCCCATATGGGTCAATATCTACAAGTTTTGCAAATATATGCGTCTCCAATATAAAATTCATAGCTAACGCTCCTAAAGTTTCTTCATCGATATTTTTAATAGTGATATTTCTAACAGGAGATCTATTATTAATTAAAGATTCTAACGTTGCTTGTTGCTCGGCTGCCATTAAATCCCCAATAGTTTTTCCTGATAAGAACGATAGCTCCCTTAAATGACTAGGAACCTCTATTTTACTACCTGTATTTTTTAAATTTTCATTGGTAATAAGCGTGAATAATTTATCTTTGGGCCCATCTAGATATAATTGCAACTGACTATGTTGATCAATAGTACCACGAGCTTTAATAGGAGTACTACCCTTATTATTTTTACCCAAACTCTCACCCCAAATTTGACATTGCCAATTAACTAAAGGCTCTAACCTATCAATATAGGACATTATCACATTTATATTATATCCAGAATTAATCGCAGCCAAATTAAGAGCAGCACCTTTAGCTGCTTCTATATTATCACTGCTTAATAAATCAGCAGCACCCTTTCTAATTTTCTTAATATCAAGACCCCCAACACAAGCAGGAAGCAATGCAACATTAGTAAAAGTAGCAAACCTCCCACCAACAGGTAGATGCTCTAATATGGTAGCACCAATTTCAGTTGCAATTTTTCTTAAGATATTCGGAGTCTTCTCTGTTATTACATAAAAGTTATTATACACCATAGTTTTGCTTTTCGGAAGTACATGGGAAAAATAATTTATCATAATTAAGAATTGAGAAATTGTCTCCGGAGTAGATCCAGATTTACTGATACATAGAATAGCAGTATTTTTAACATCGAGATTTTTCAAAGTTAAATCAATAGTATGAGGGTCGATATTTTCTAAATATTCAATCTCTATTTTTTTATCAGATAGGGCTGTGAAAATCTGAGGATTCAAACTAGAACCACCTGTACCTATAATAATTAGTTTTTTATAATTATTTCTGATTTCTTTTGCGACTTTTTCTATCTCCTGGATATCGTGATCTACTTTGGCAGTAAATAAAACAAAATCATCACTCTGCTTTAGCTCTTCTAGAATATTTTTTGACTTATCAATATTTTGCAAATAAATATTATTAACATCTGCTAGTGACTGGCAACTAACATATTGACTAAACATACAACCTCTTTTTAAAAAATTTAGTCAAAATATCTAACTATTGTTAATCATTGTCAAGGATGTTTTTAAATTACATCAAATACTATAATATTGAAAATATATATGATACTATTGCTATATTATGAACATATATCAAGATCGACTGAAAAAATTACGAGAACAAATCAATACCCATCAGCTAGACGTACTGATAGTAACCATATATGATGAGTTTTTGAGCGAATACACCCCCATCTATGCTAATCGTCTTAGATGGCTAACTGGATTTACAGGTTCTAATGGGCTAGCGATTATCACCAAAGATGACTCCGTTTTCTTTACCGATGGTAGATATATGCTACAAGCAGAGAAGCAGTTAGATGGTTACAAGATATACAATATGGGAGATCTATCCCCATATGCGTGGATTAATGATAATTTCAAGCAACATATAAAAATTGGTTTTGACGGTAATTTGATTGGCTATAAATCAATTGTAAGAGCAAAATCAATAATCAAGGAAGGAACTTTTATCAATATCAATCTAGTTGATCAAATTTGGATAGATAAACAAGAAAAACCACAGAGTAAATTATTTGCCCATGATCTTAAATACTCAGGACTTGATCACCAATCCAAAATAAAACAAATAGCAGAAAAATTAGATGCGGATGCTTATGTGATAGCTTGTCCTGAATCAGTATCATGGTTACTTAATATCAGAGCAAATGACATAGATTACAATCCAGTAGCCCTTACACGTGCTATTTTATATAAAAACGCTAGAGTAGATTTATTCACAGATGCAACTCTTGAAAATGAATTAGCTGAGGTGAATATTTTCCCTCTAAATAGTTTTTATGATAAATTGAAAGGACTAGACTATGTTACAGATCATAATTTTGCCAATTATAATATAGTGAATCAGAATGACAAAATTATCAAACATCAAGAAAACCCAATATTAATCGCTAAAGCCTGTAAAAATGATATCGAAATTCAAGGCGCAATAAATGCGCATATTGAAGACGGGGTTGCTTTATGTAAATTCCTATATTATATGGCCCACCAAAATGATCAATTATCAGAAATAGCAATCGCAGATAAATTAGAAAATTTCAGAAAAGAATCCAAAAATTATATTTCCCCAAGTTTTGCAACTATTTGTGGCTTTAGAGAAAATGGAGCAATTATTCATTATCATGCAAGCAAGGAAAGCAATAAACAAGTAACAAAAGAAGGTATTTTACTAATAGATTCAGGCGGACAATATCCATATGGAACAACTGATGTCACTCGCACAATTGCTATTGGAACCCCCACTTCTGAGCAAAAAGAAAATTTCACCAGAGTGTTAAAGGGTCACATCGCTCTTGCCCAAGCTAAATTCCCAGTAGGAACGACCGGCTCGCAATTGGATGCACTAGCAAGATATCATTTATGGCAAGTAGGGAGAGATTATCAACATGGAACAGGGCACGGAGTTAGTTGTTTTTTAAATGTCCATGAAGGACCTCAAAGAATTAGTAAAGCCAGCGGAGATTCGATATTAATGCCTGGGATGATCTTATCTAACGAACCCGGATATTACAAACAAAACGAATATGGTATTAGAATTGAGAATCTAATGATTGTAAGGCAAGATATTGATTATTTATATTTTGAAACCATCACCCTCGCTCCTATAGATTGCAATTTGATAGATAATTCGTTACTAGATAGATCCGAAATTGATTGGCTTAAAAGTTATCACCAGAAGATTATCACTAAACTTTCCACGTATCTGGATGAGTCCGTTGTAAAATGGCTACAGTCACTGTAGTTTTTTAGCGATTAAAAGAGCTCGTCATCCTGGAGGGTCGATTTTTCTAAAAGAAAAATCATCCGATAGGATCCACAAAACTACTAGCATAATCAATGTGCTAAAAGATTAAAGATGGATCCTATCGCTCTTTTGTCTTTTTCAAAGACAAAAGTTGCTCCAGGATGACGACCTCTTTTTTGAACAGAAATTTTTATTTATACGAAAGTCCTAGATTCATGGTGATTCTAAGAAAAGAAAGAGGTCCGATAACCAGGATAATGTCTATTCCCCATCCTAAAACTCACATAATTTAATTTACCACACCCCACAAACAAATTCATATAAAATAAAAAAACCACACCATGTTAATGAATTTTTAAGACATTAGACCTAAGATCAACTAATTGGAGAGTTCAGACTATGATTATGCAAATAATTACAAACAATTTGCCAAAGGTAAGTTTTTTATTATTTATTCGCTAATTATTAGTTTTTATAATATTTTTTTTAATGATGGAGTTTTTTTAAAATGAAAATAACAACAGGTAAATTTACTACTGATAGTAGTTGGAAGGTTTACGTACTATTTTCTGCTTGTGCAATTTTGCTAAGCTTTATACCAGAAGCAGGAGCACAAGATGCTATCAGTAATTTGTTATGTAGGGTAACAGCTTTATTAACAGGTACTATTGGTCAAGCTACCGCAACAATTGGTGTTGTAGTTCTTGGTATGGGTCTATTTACAGGTAAATTATCCTGGACAACAGCCATTGCTACTGCGATTGGTATTGGCGTTGTATTTGGCGCTGCAAATCTTGTTGGTGTAATGGCAGGATCTGGTGCAAGTACTTGCGCAACCAGCTAAAATCTTTATACATAACTATGGTCTGCCTCAAATCTTTAAGGCAGACCATAAGTATCTACAAAAGAAAAAACTTATAAAATGAGTATCTAAATTTTAAGGTGGGTCAAATCCATTATGTTATTTTCTAAAGATAATAAAAGTAATGAACTTAGATTTGAATCTCCTGTTTCAGATTTCATACCCTATGCTTGTCATTTTGATGCAAGCACACTTCTCACCAAAGATGGTCAATTACTTCAAACTATTAAAATAGTTGGTTTCTCAAAGAAAATCCTCAATGCAGGTATTGTAAACTTAAGAGCAATGATTAGAAAGTCGCTACTAGACAATATTAAATCTAGTAAATTTTCGATCTGGATTCATACAGTTAGAAGACGAGCAAATCTAGAACCAGATGGTCATTATGATAAGATGTTTATGTTTCTTACTCATGAAGCTTGGTGCAAAAAAAACTATTGGCGCGATAAATATGTAAATGAATTATATGTCACTATTCTAATTGATGCTGAGCCTTTCAAGGTTGATAATTTTAGTGATTTTATGCGCAGTTTAAGTTTAGTTCAAAAAAAATATACAGAAATTTTAGATAAATCCTACATAGAACTCAATGATCAAGTGCAAAAATGTTTAGATGATCTTAAAGATTATGGAGCTAAAAAACTAACTATTAAAGTCGATAAAGAAGGGGCTTACTCTGAACCATTACAATTTTTTGATAAAATCATTCATTTAAGAGAAAAGCGTAATCATGTGCCAATTAATGATTTATCTGAACATTTAGCAAGCCATAAAATTGCTTTTGGTAATAATGCATTTGAAGTTAAAGACGATCATAGTAAGTTTTTTGGTAGCATTTTATCAATCAAGGAATATCACGAACTACCGGAAAACACTATTGATAAAATTTTACAATTCCCACAACAGTTAGTGGTAAGCGAGGCTATAGAGTTTATCAAAAAAGAAAAAGCCCTCAAGGATTATGAATATCAAAAATATATATTTGAAGTAAGTGGGGAAACCCAGTATGGAGAATTATCTGGCTTAAATCATTTATTTGCAAATGATCAAAATAACCAAACCGATTACTGCAATCACCAACTAACCATAACGATAATAGCAGATGATGTAGAGCAACTTGATTATGAAGTAGAGCGCTCTACTAAAGCATTATCGAAACTAGGAATGCTTGCTATTAGAGAGGATATTAATTTAGAAAATTGTTTCTGGGCACAGTTACCTGGTAATTTTAAATTTATCAGAAGAAACTCCCCCATGGAATCTTCCATGATTGCAGGATTTGCATCACTTTTAAACTATACAGCAGGGGATATAAGAAGTCCTTGGGGTGATCCAATTACTATTTTTAGAACACAAAGAGGAACCCCATATTTCTTCAACTTCCATCATCAAAAACAAGGCCATTGTTTTATTGTAGGCCCAAACAACTCTGGAAAATCAACTTTGGTGAATTTTTTACTTTCCGAAGCTAGTAAATTATCTCCTAGAATTTTAATATTAGATCAATTTCAAAAATCTAGATTAACTGTCAAGGCCATGGAAGGAGAATATGAAGTATTAGATGCAAAAACTGATCACAAGCTAAATCCTTTGTTACTTGAAGAAAGCGAGGCCAATAGAAAATTTTTATTCCAATGGCTATCAATTCTTATTTATGAATATGATATTGATAATAAAATGACTAAAGAACAGGAATTAGAGATTGATAAAGCTGTTGATAAAATATTCGACCTTCCTTTAAATGAAAGAAAAATTGCCAGTATTTTAGATCAATTTATAAATGATAAAGAAATTTTAGACAGACTAGCAATTTGGCATGGTGATGGCAAATATGCATCTCTATTTAATTCTGATGTAAATAAATTATTTTCAGATAATAGAATTAAGGCCTTTGATCTTACAGACCTTTCTTCAGATAAAGAAAATCTGATTCTACCGATGATGTATTATTTGATCCACCAATTTAACAGCAAACTTGATGGTCATCCTGCTATTATAATAATTAATGATGGTTGGCATTTACTTAGACATCCTTATCTTACTTCCTATCTTGAAGAATGGTTAGATTATCTAACAGATAATAATGCAATTGCTATATTTACTGCAGAAATAACTGAACATGAAGCAAAAGATACCGTATTAAGGGAGCTATTAATCAAAGAATTTTCTACCAAAATGTATTTACCAAATCATAAACCTGAAATCTATCAAGAATCATTTAATATATCCGAAGAAGAACTAGAGATGATAAAAGGTATGGATAGTACAAGCAGAAACTTCCTTCTAAAACAAGGTAATGATTCTGTTGTTGCTGAATTAAACTTAGCGGGTCTTGATTTTATCATCGGCATCATCTCAAACGATACTAAAGCTTGGAAGCTAGTTAATGAGATTATCCAAGAAGTTGGTAGTGAAGAGCCAGAAGATTGGTTAGAATTATTTTGTCAAAGGTATGTTAGTGTTTAAAGATAATATTAGCAAATTTTTGATTTTTATTATGTTGTTATGTTGTGTCTTGTTTGGGACAGTAGACTCATTTGCAGGATATGGCACAATAAAATCAAGCTATATATGGGATCGTTCTTGCACCCCGAAGCATCCTAATAGTGGTACAAATAATTGTATGGGCGACAACACTAATTGGTCAATATTTAGAACCAATGTTGCTATAGGTAATGATTATTGTGTAAACGCACCTCAAAATCAAGCTTATCTTAATCCCAAAATTATAACAAACGCGCGAGAATGCGATCTTGGAACTTGTCACTGCGACTATGTTGAACTCGAAATAAATCAATGTGGATGGATGTTCATCAATGACGTAGATCAAAGAGTATGTGCTCGGATAGTGGGTCCTGGAGTCCAAATAACTGGCTATAAAAATAACAATGATTACGCTGAGCTTTGTGCTTTTATTGATTCATGCGATGGTGCTGATAAAGATGGATGTACAATTGATCAAAGTGGAACTAATCCACATCATTATTATGATAGTCAACGTAATCAAGTTGCTGAGGATGGACAATATACTATTTATAACCCTCCAATTCCTGGAGTATCAGGCAGGCCAATTGGTTGTATACATTTGCCTCCTGGTCCACCACCTCCTGCATATCCTGCAAAATTACCAGCTACAACCCCAAGCCTAATAGCAGAAAGAGTTTGTAATAGAAACGAATCTCCTATTTTATATAGCGATCCAACTAAAAGATGCGTGATAACATCCTCAGCAACTAATGGAGCTAGCGTTTCTAACAATAGCTTTGAGACTAATCTTATCAGAGTTGGTTATGGATATAATATTCCTTTATGCACTGCCTCTCTTACAACAGGATGTATAAATATAAGCTACGGTAGTAATAATGGCGATATCAAATCACTTCCCACTAACAATAATGACCTTGTAAATAGTTTGATTAATCTATGTTCTGGTTCTGGTACTAAACCTTGTATTAACTTTAGTAGTGATATACCAGTAACTAATATCCCAACAGGACCATATCGTCTTTCATATACATATCCCAATACTAATAACACAACACCAACTAATTATTATAATCCGATCATTCCACAATGTTCAGCGCAATACCCCACAGGATGTGTAACATTTAAAAACCAGGGCGCTACTAATTCTCCAATATATCAATGTAATGATTCTACGCATGTACCAGCTGCTAGTGATCTTTGTGTGACATTCACCTTAGATGTAGACCCAGCGATGACAACATCTGGGTCTACATATACATTAACTGGCACATCTGGCAATTATACAGGAGCCATACTTAAAACCGCATCTTCAGTAGATATACAACCAGTCTTATCTGGCATTAATATTGGTAATTACCAGGATCTA
This sequence comes from Candidatus Arcanibacter lacustris, assembly GCA_000970895.1. Lineage (GTDB taxonomy): Bacteria > Pseudomonadota > Alphaproteobacteria > Rickettsiales > Arcanibacteraceae > Arcanibacter > Arcanibacter lacustris. The sequence continues at coordinate 6,899 of JYHA01000023.1, read as the reverse complement.
GCATTTAGATTTAATTCAGCCTTTACAGATAATAACATTAGCCAAACTAATTTATTGAATGTTTATGGACTAGGGAATTCTTATGTTACTGGCGATAATATAATTAATCCATATTTATTGAAAATCTTCTACCCATATAATAATGTTAATGATTTCAGCGTATTTGCATATATTGATACTGATAATCCAACTATGATATCTGCCTATCAGGCAGGTCTTACAACTCAAACTTTGTTAAATTCTTATCCCAGAGCTCCCATTACAGATATTTCAGTTTCTGCACCTTCTACAACAATCACTAATATAGCCCCCAAGATGAATGTGAGTATAGGAGCTAGCCCTGCTTTGTCTAAAGATGTTTGGAATACAGGTAGTTCATCAGGAACGAATGATGGCACTATAACTGGCGCACTTTGTAATAACAACTGGACTAGTCCCTGCATAGTCCCGAACAAAAGTGGGATATATCTACATGGTATTAATGTTAATAATGTAATACCAGCACAAAGTACAAAAAATATTTTTTATCCTATTCCTACATATACAGATTATATAACAAGTGGTATCAATAATAATGTAAATAATACTGCTATTAATGGCTCATTTCCTGGATTTTCTTCCCCAGGACCTTTTGTAGTTGATATTGGTACTACACCGCAAATAAATTTAGCATCTCTAAATACTTGCTCATCACTAGGTTATTCGACTACTAATCAACCATCATATAGTACAGGATTATCCGGGGTTGGTATTTATGATTGCTCTGGTTTTGCAAATAACCCTACTGGCATTTCAAATACTGGCTATCTAGCTGGCATTGAATTTATAAATGGTAAATATCTTCGTGGTGCAGATGCTCTATGTCTTGATACATCTAGTTTTAATAATTTAATCCCAAACAATAATGTTTTATCAACAGCAAATAATGGGATTGCAAATACATTACAAGTAGCTCGTTTAGAGCCAGCAGTAGCTAGCAATTCTCTTCCTCTTGCAACTACATCTTATTATGCTAATCCATCAACCCCACCAAATAATATTTGCTATCCAGCTGGTACAACAAGAAGCTTCCCATCATGCCCTACAAATTCTTGCTGCAACAGCTGCGTTACGAATAATTGCACTTCCAGCCAAGTTGCTACCATTTCTGATTTATCCTATCAGATGAATGCTACTACCGAAACTCAGAGGCCAAAATTACCATGGGAACTTCCTGCTTTAAGTGCTGGCTCTTTTGCTGGAGGATCTTTATGCTTAAGTTTAAATACTGCACCTGGTGGCATTGCAACACCATGTAATAATCAACTAGAATCATTTGCCAATTGGAATTATACCGCAGGAGGCACAACCGCAGCTGGAAAAACAGTAACAGCTGGAACACCAGGTGATACTAAGAGTTGGTGTAATCCAAATCATTATCTAAAATATACCAAGCAACCTACTGCTACTTGTTATCCTTCTATTGATAATAATGGTAATTATGTAGGAGCCTGGAATAATACAGGACCTGGCGGTACCATCCCAACAGATCCTTGCGCCCCAGTTATTTGTTCCGTTACAACAAATGATACAACTAACAATGCAACTTGGCCTTCTAGTTCGGTTTATGCACCGAATTCTTCTACAGCTACTTGTAAATCTGGATATGGTACAATTACTGGAAAATGTACTCAAGATTCAGATCTAACAAAACCCCAAGGAAATTGGTCTGTAACTGGAGCTTGTCAATGCAAAAATTCAGCATTTGTTGTTGCCTATGGATCTTTGTCTGGTAGCTCTACTATTTCTAGCGCGACACCGGTTCAAGCAACTTGTAATAATGGATATACAGGAAGTCCGACTGCAACATGTACCAATGGAGTATGGGGAACTGTTTCTGGATCTTGTACGCCAAGCACATGTCAAAATGCATCACTTAATATAGCTAATGCATCTTTTGCCAGTGGCAATACTAGCTCTGGTAGCAACATTACAGGAACTTGTAATAACGGATATATAGGAAACCCAACTGCAACATGTTCTTTTGGGAACTGGACTAATATTTCCGGATCTTGCTTTGCAGGATGTCCATCAGCATATTTTAGTGGGAATGGCATTGATAATAGCGACCCTAACCATGATCACGTTTCATCATGGCCACAAACTTCATCAGGAAGCACTGCAAATGGCACATGTATCAATGGATATATAAATGGTAATAGTAGCGCTCCCAAGATGCAATGTATTAATGGCGGCTGGGATTTTGGTAATATCACTAATCCTTGCATGGCTCCTTGTAACAACAACTCATTACCAACCAATAATGGCCAAGATCTTTATTGGTATATGAATGCAGCAGGTTTCAAAAATAATGACGGTAAAGGAAATCAGCTTTACGGAGGATCTTTTTTCCACAATCCAACAGGAACAACTTCTAACGGCACAACATTATACGCAGGTTGTAAAGTTCCGTCTAATGGCATTATTACTAGTGACGGTTGTCAGAGAGCAAATATTGGCAATGACGGTACTAGAAATTATTTAGGCTGTAATAGTAATTATGGCAAATGGGGATATGGAGGTGTTGCAACTTGTAATAATGGTTCATGGTCTACAAACGTTAATAATGGCTGTGCTTACTAAGCGATATTTCTGATATTAATTAGCCCGAACTCTTTTGCTGAAGATAAGGTACTAACTTTCGCTTCAGATCCTTATTGCCCATGGAATTGCGATGATCCTGTAAATAAAGGAATAGCTGTATATATTTTAAAAGAAATATTTGAGCCCAAAGGTTACAAAGTAGAATATATTAATATGCCTTGGACCAACGCCCTTAAAAATGTTCGCAAAGGTAAATTTACTGGAGTTATGATCGCAAGTTTAAATTCTGACACAAAAGACTTTATCTTTCCTAAAACTGCAATAGTTGATAACAATACTTATTATGCAGTAAGAAAAGATTCTGATTTTAAATATACAGATAATAATTCTTTAAAAGACAAAGTAATCGGTATAGTTGAAGAGTATCATTTTGGCGGCACAATGGGTCAATATATAGAGGATAATTATAAAAATCTACAATATGTCCATCAAATGAGCGGAAATGCTGTAACCTTATTAAATATCAAAGCGCTGATTAATAAACATACCGATCTATATGTAGATGATCAATATGTGATAAAATATGTTGCAGCTCAAAACAAACTTTCTGATCAGATTAAAGTAGTTGGCTCAATCAATGACACGCATAAAAACTATATAATCTTCTCTCCTGCTTTAAAAGAATCACAAGCATTAGCAGATATGTATGATGAAGGTTATAAAAAATTATTAGATGATGGAACAGTGCAAAAAATACTAGTTAAGTATGATGTGAATTAGTTATATATAGTACTCGCCTAATTATCTTTGAAATTACGTCAATTCGGGATAAGAAAATATTCTACCCCCCGCTGACTTCCCATGATTATGTATAAATGATGAAGTCGGCAGTAGGGAAAAAATCAATATAACCCATCTAAATCATTCTCATTTAAATCCACATCATCACCGAAATTCTTTTTAATAGCTTTCTCATTTTCCTGGTTTAAGTCAGCATCGATAACATCATCTTTTATCACAACTCCAGTTTTAAATGCTTCGTAAATGGTACCAGCCCCTACACGACTCGTTTCCTTACCAGTTTCTACGTCAACTTTCACCAGCTTAATACCTTTTGGTATATTAAATGGAATATGTTGTTTATCTTTTAAATAACTCTCCATAAAAGCTACAAAAATTGGTAGCGCTACAGAATTACCAGTTTCTCTATCACCAAGAGATTTAGGTTGATCATAACCTACATAAGTTCCAACTACTATATCTGGTGAGAATCCAATAAACCATGCATCATTACTATTATTAGTGGTACCTGTTTTTCCTCCAACTGCACCTGGTAATATTTTGGCTTGCGGCGCTGTTCCTCTTTGTACCACCCCTTCTAAAATTGAAATCATCTGGTAAGCAGTGGCAGGATCAGTTATTTTTTCAGCATGATGTTCTATTTGGGGAGGAACCATATTGAATAGATCACCATCTTCACCCATAGTACAAGCATGGCAAATATCTTTATCTCGCTTGAAGATTATCTTACCATTTCTATCTTCTACTGATTCAATCAGCGAAGGAATTACTTTTTTTCCTTCATTAACTAAAATTGCATAAGCATTAGTCATATCCAGCAGAGTTGTTTCTTGAGCACCAAGTGAAATTGAAAAATTTCTCTCAGGATTTTTATAAATGCCAAAACGTTTTGTTATTTCCATAATTGGCTTTATACCAAGGGCTAATGACAATCTCACCGTCATACTATTACGAGATTTTTCCACCCCTCGTCTAAGAGTTGTAAGCCCTAAGAAATCTCTAGTATAGTTTTTTGGCTTCCAGGTAGGAAGGCCTGCACCTTGACTAAGCTCGATTGGACCATCCAAAATAAGACTAGAAGGACTATAACCTTTTTCAAGAGCACTAAGATAAACAAAAGGCTTGAATACAGAACCAGGTTGTCTTTTAGCCTGAATTGCCCTGTTAAATTGACTATCTGCTGGATTAAATCCTCCAACCATGGCTAAAATCCTACCAGTTTTTGGCTCCATAGCAACCAGACCTCCATTTACTTTCGGAATCTGTCTTAAGGAATAGATGTCTTGATTATTTTTTTTAATTTCTTCAACATAAATCACATCACCTATTTTAAATAAATCAGCTGGAGATTTTAAATTATATTTTGCCCAAGTAAAATCAGACATTGCAACTGAGCCCTCATGATCATCTTGCAAACCAATTTTTATTTTATCTTTATCAATACCCAAAATAACAGCCAACTTCCAATCATAAATAGAAAGATCAGCAGCCATTTTAGCAAGATCATTTTGCCAATTATCAATTGATTCTAGATTTTTTATTGCACCTCTATAACCATGTCTACGATCATAATCTTGCAATCCTTTTAGAAAAGCTTTTTGAGCAAAATTTTGTAATTTTGGATCTAGAGTGGTTTTAATTACCAACCCTCCCTCATATAAAGATTTAGCACCATATAGGTTTGATATTTCTCTTCTTACTGCCTCTGCGAAAAACTCAGCCTTAACATTATCTTTTAAATCTTTTCTTTTGTAAAAAACAATCGGTTTTTCTTGAGCTGCTTTAATATCATCAAGAGGGACAAACTTCTCCTCTCCCATCCGATCAAGAACCCAGTCTCTTCTGATTTTGGCCTTGTCATAGTTTTTTTCAATATCATAATTACTTGGAGCCTTAGGAAGAGCTGCTAAATAGGCTATTTCTTCGATCTCTAATTCATCGATTGATTTATTGAAATAATTAAGAGCAGCAGATGCAACCCCATAAGACCTACCACCTAAATATATTTGATTGAGATATAATTCAAGTATCCGATCTTTTGAATAAACCTGGCTAATTCTATAGGATAATATTGCTTCTTTAACTTTCCTAGCTAAAGATTTTTCCTTAGTTAGTAGAAAGTTTTTCACTACTTGCTGAGTGATAGTTGAGCCTCCCACTAAGGATTTTTTCTGTCCAAAATGAGTTATATTTAAGATAATTGCTCTTAGGATACTCGTAACATCAACCCCTGCATGAGAATAGAAATTTTTATCTTCAGCTGCAATAAATGCATTAACCACCCTCTTGGGTATTGCATTTATCGGCACAAACAACCTATGTTCTGCCGCATATTCTTCTAGTAACTTATCATCAATTGTGTAAAGCCTAGTAACTGTTGGTGGGTTATATTCAGCTAATTGCTCATAATCTGGCAAATCATAACTATAATAGAAAAAACCATATAGCATAATCCCAACACCTATCACCAAGGATATGATAGATAAAGTAACAAGCTTATTAATGAGATAAAATATTCGATTCATATTAGAAAAAACTACAAAACTTAACTATAAATATACTAACTAGACCAATCATACCAGCAGCAAAACTCGATGCTAAAACCACACCTACCATACCAACAAGAATACCAATTATAATCAGTAATAAATCTTTATTAAGCAGGCCAATACTCATCAAAATAATACCAATACTTGGTAAGCTATTACCAAGTGGCAAAGGTAGCGTTATATATATAGCAAATAACAATGAAAAAATTCCCATCAGTCTTGTAGCTACAAGCATATTATCGATAGGAAATTTCCACTGAAAAGATCTTTCTAATTTCTCTAAATATGGCAAAGCCTTATTAATCACATTAATTAAAGACTCAGATGTTACTTGCTTTTTTGCAAGCCAAGTTGGGATCTTAGGACTAGTAAAACCACGTAATATTTGCACAGAAAAATAAGTAAGAGGAACCCCACCAATAAAAGAAATACCAGGAAGTGGTAATACACAAGGCATAGCAAATATTATCATTAACAGCGAAAATCCATATTGCTGTAACATCCCCATAATTTGAGATATAGAGATATGTTCACTATCTTTTACTTCTAATGATAATTTTTTTAAAATCGTCGAAATTCTATTATCGATATTTTTTTCCACTACTTATCTTTATCCTGGTCTTTATGTTCTATTTTCTTATCTTCTTCCTTTAGATTATCACGAAAATTTTTAATACCTTTGGCAAAATCCCCCATTACCTGAGGTAATTTACCAGCACCAAATACTATTAATATGATAAGCAATACCAGTAATATATGTGACATACTCAACATGACTTGCTACTCCTTATGCAATTTTCTTATATTTAAGTTTTTTAGGTGCCGCACGGTCTGCGCCTAATTTCTTAATGCGATATTCCTCATATTCTTGATAATTACCTTCAAACCATTCCACTTCACCCTCACCTTCAAAAGCAATGATATGAGTCGCAACGCGGTCTAGGAACCATCTATCGTGACTTGTTA
>JYHA01000022.1 GCA_000970895.1 Candidatus Arcanibacter lacustris | reverse complement strand
TTTTGATCATATTTCAATAAAACATATTAATTAATAATGAATAAATCTTTTTCTTTCAGTTTTTTCTTTATACAGTGATATAACGAAGTTGAAATATTAAACATATGAATATACAAAATAATAGTGAGGAATCATTCATATTTCAATATACATGATATAGTAAATACTCACTGATAAACGGCTGTAAAGATTTGTGGGTTTATTTTTATTTTTTGATATATGGATTTTTTTCCATGAATAAGTGATATTAATAGAGTGATATTTAAAAATTTTTTTT
>JYHA01000021.1 GCA_000970895.1 Candidatus Arcanibacter lacustris | reverse complement strand
GTTTCTGAAGGTAATATCGAAACTGCTGATTTTATATTACTTAGTATTTATCTGGCTCCTTAGTAGCTTCAGAATTTTTAGCAGGAGTAGTCACACTAACAATATTTTCCCTTGGTATATCAACTCCATTAGCAGAAAAAATTACTTTTTCTCCTTCTGAAAAAGCATCTATTATAGCTTGGAATTCAAGATTAGTCTTAATTGGCTGACCTTTTTGATCAGATGCACTTAAAGATAAATTATATTGACCATCTTTAAGCTGAATGCCATTACTTAATCTACCATCCCATCTTAAAGTATGTAACCCTCCAGCAGTTTCAGCTGCAAATGATCCTACAAACTTACCCGCCTGATCAGTAATAGCAAAATGACCACTATTTGCATCTTTCTCTAAATGATATTGAATCAGAGAGCTTGATTTATCCAAATTTATCTTGGAAAAGTCAGCCTTAACAAGTTTACCCATATAATCCATTGGGTCACTATAAGTTCTTGAATTTTTAATAGCTGATTCTGGCTCACTAACAGATAATATTTGAGACATATCAACTTCATTTTTATTATCAACAATAATAATTGGCTTATCACCATTTGATAATACCTTGGTTATCGTACCTTTGTAATTAGTAGTAACATCAATTTTAGTACCATTATTATCTTCTGTTTCTATTTTTACACGATAATGACCCTTAGGAGCCTTGTTAGCAGTACCAGTTACCTCCCCATTCCAGCTAAAATTATGTTTTTGGCTGGAAGAAATTTCTCCCTTAGCACTATATACAACCTGATTTTTATCATTGATGATTTTAATGGAAGTATAATAAGGCTTAAACTCCACATTAGTACTTGGATTGACTTTAGGTACTTCATAACTAAAGCTAATTGGCTTACTATCAAAATCAGCAGAACTATTATTGATTTCTACAGTTTTTCCTAAATAGCTTGTTGCTTTATCCATTTTATCATTTTCTTGAAATGACAGCATCTTCTCAAGCAATTGATTACCTTTTATTTGCTGTTCAACAGAAGTAAATTGAGCAAGCTGAGCAAGCATTTGACTTGAATCTACATTATCATCCGGAAGCTGATTTTTAAGTTGAGTAGTAAATAAAAATAAGAAATCTTCAAAACTTGTCTCAGCTTTTTTAGCAGTTAAATCAAAAGCTGACTTAGCTGCTCCAGACTTATTAACAGGAGCATCGTTAGCTACATTATTTTGCTTTGGAGCCGTTATGTTATTCATCAAATTAGCGACAGAAACCATATTTATATCCTTATATCTATCCCAGAGGTTGAAATATAATTATTCTTTACAAACAGAGTTGATTCTTCGATTATCTCTTTATTGTCATTGAAAAACTTAGTTAAACCAGTTTGCTTAGGATCATTGTTTTTTTCTGAGTTACCATGACTCAAGCTAAAACTCATAGTAGAAGAATCAGCACCAACACCAACATCATTTAGTACTTTTTCTAGATTCCTAGCATCTTTTTGCAGCATCTCTAATGTTTGAGCCTTATCTGCTATAATTGAGATATGATTGCCCTTATCACTTAGCTCAAGACGAATATCAATCTTACCAAGCTCTGCTGGATGTAGCTGTACATTAATTTTATTACCATCTTTGACATAAGAAGAGACTGTAACTTGTACTTCATCATAATCTTTTGTAATTAGATTATTTTGAGCTTCATAAAGCTTAACCTCCTGATTAGGAAGTTGTATTTTGGCATTATTGTTAGCTAAAGCTCCAGCTTGATTATCATCAATATGTGATGATTTATCTTCTTGATATTTTGGTTTTTGAGAATCATCTATAGTAACTTCTAAAGTCTTATCAAAATCATTCGAATCTTTATGATTCATTGACTCTTCATTCTTACTATAATATTTAGGCTGGCTAGTAATTTCTGGAGAAAGCACAGCTTCTTCTGGAGGAAGAATGGTATTTTCATCGGTAATATTTTCTCTATCATTACTCTGGGATTGAGCTACCGCCAGATTAATCTTATTAGACATTTCATTCAATGGGGTAACATTGGCTATTTCTTGCTGAAATTCAACTCCAGTTGGTAAGTTATTTTCCACTACTGGGGCTTGGCCTTCCTGAGTAGAATTCATAAAATTTGATAATAATGAATTGTCATTGGCAATAGTATTTACTTTAGGAGATGAATCTATTTGATGTTCAAAATTTATCGATTGCGGAGTAACAATATTAGCAACTACAGGCATAGCATAATTACCACCAGCCATACTAGCTAATGTTGGATCTTGATCTAGCCTTTTAGGTTCTAATGTTATTTGATCTTGATCTAGCCTTTTAGGTTCTAATGTTATTTGATCTTGTATCTCAGAAGATGCTATAATCATATTTGAAACATTCTGTTGTGATAAATCAGAAATTGGATTTTCTATCGACATATGTTGATTATCTGCCATCAACTCCATAATAGAGGCAAAATTCTGTCCTGGCATCATAGTTGCAACTACAATAGACTCATTTAATATTTTGTCATTTGCAACAATTTTATTACCATCAACAGGATTATTTAATGAATTTGGTTGATGTTGCTCTGATTTTACTATATCGTCGAATGAATTAGAACTAGGAGCAGCCTCTTTGGACAAGCCTCCTTTAGTTGAAGTAGAACTTTGAGCTTGTATTAAACTTAGTATATTCATGTCCATATTTATTACCTTACAAAATTTGCCTATAATTAAAGCAAATAATATGGATGCAATTACTGTGCCAAACTTTTAAATTTGTAGAAAAAATTATGTTTTATCATAAAAAAAATATTTTATTTGATCTGGACGGGACGATTTTAGACTCTTATGACGGCGTAATAAGCTCCTTCATCGAAACTTTAGCTCATTTCGACCATAAAGCTCCCGCTAAAGAAGAATTATCCTGGTGCATAGGACCACCTTTAGAATATAGCTATAAGATCTTAGTTCCTAATAGAGAAGAAGATCATATTAATAGATTAGTAGAATATAATAGAAAGATTTATGGAGAGAAATGGGTGTTTCACTGTAAATTATTTCCTGGTATGAGGGAATTAATTGCCCAGTTGGCAAATAAAGCATCTTTATATACTGCAACTGCCAAACCACAAATTTATGCAGAAACCATCTTGAAGAATCTTCATATAGATCAATATTTTGTAAAGATTTATGGCAGTGGTATTGACGGTAGTTTTGAAAATAAATCTGAGTTAGTTAGTCATATTTTTGAGTCAAGCAATATTAAAGCAGAAGATTCCGTACTTATTGGTGATACTAAATATGATATAATAGCAGCGCATAATAATAATCTAGATGTGATTGGCGTTAAATGGGGATATGCAGCAGAAGGAGATTTCGATAAATACAAACCTTCTACTATATGTTCTGATATAAAGGAATTAGCTAGTTAATTCAACTAATGTGATGGCCAGGCAAAAGATAATGCACCAGCTAGCACATAATCATAGTGTTCATGAATAGCATCATAATCATATTCTTCTTCATCTTCTTCTTCTTCTTCGTAAGTAGTATATCCGTTATCTGCCCATCCTAATACTTCATCCATTTCTTCATCACCATCTTCTTCATCATCTTCTTCATCATCTTCTTCATCGTCATCTTCTTCATCGTCAGATAGATCAGGCAACTCTAAAAATTCTCTATCATCGCTTATAATTCCCCATAACATCCTTACTTCATAATGTAATGCAATATGATTATAATGTAACAAAGCATCCTGAATAGAACCGACATTCCCATCTATACTAGCTATAATATCAAAATTATCTAAGCGCATAATATTTTCAATCAATCTAATCAATGGATTTATGAAAGTCAGATCATAGTTACGGGCTGCTAAATCAGTTTTTGTTCTCTCTTCAAATGATTTCAACATTTTCAATAATTCATATTTATTTTTTACTAACACCAAATCATCCCTAATTTTATTTCTATAATTTTAATTTATTGATTAATGTAGTATCAATATAAGTATATTTATAATTTATCAACAATAATTTGATATTTCATCACTTGCTAAAAACTACCACTAACATCTTCTTCAATAGACAAGCCTAACAAAATTTCTGTTTCATCATCTGCATAATAACCACCCTCTACTGATGAGTTTCTGCTATATATTAAACTATCTGTTTCAACTTCATTAAGTCTCATATAAGGATAAGTAAATTCCATCCCCCCACTTATCAGATTCCATAATCTCATTACTAAAGGTTTCAAATCATAATAATTTGATTCATATATAGCCTGATAAATTTGGGTAATAATTCCATCCACTTCATCTAGATGATGCAAGGTCTCTAATCTATTTATATTTTCTACTAAGTCATATAATGGAAACAAAGAACTATAATAAAATTCATATCCTCTGGTGATGTGTAAATTACTTTCAGCTGCTATCGTTAATGATTTCAATCTATCTAGTAATTCTTCTTTCATAGCTACATATCCAACACATTGACGCATTAATCAAGATATCAAATATATAAATAAATTTACGATACGTCAACAATAATTGATAATGTTACTATAAAAATCGATGGATTGAATAACTGAGTTATTCTTAATGATCAGAACCCACGTCAAACGAACCTAAAAGAGAAGGATCATAATCTTCATCATTGATTGTTATTACGCCCCTTAATGCACTATTTAGATCAGAACCAGGAGCAGGAAGATTATAATAATAATCTTCATCATAAGTTGGTATTACAGAAATCATTGTACCATTTGAATTCATTATCTGATCTTCCATTATTATAGTAGGTGTCTCAGAATTCTGACTATCATTAGGTATAATTTCTACTTTAGGTTGTATAATGTTTCGTAATTCTTCTATATATCTAGCTAGTCTTATAAGCTCCACACGATTTGATAATATAAATTCAATACGATTGATAGCGCCTATTAAATCTTCTTCCCTAATAGATAAGCTAATATATGAAAAACTATTAATCTCATCAATTAATCTTTCCAAACTATCACTTGCATGAACTTGCTCTGATTCCGCACGATTCATGAGGGTTTGATCAATAATTGCAGCATTTTCTCTAAAACTTTGCAACCTACCAAGCAACTCTACTTTGTTCACAGATATATCCTAATTTAATTTTTATTAATGATTTTTAAAAACGAACATTATAAAAAAACATGTTTTTGTCAATGAAAATCTAACCCGAAGGGAGGCTTTATCAAATAGTTTGATATTGAAGAAGGACTTATTCTTAATGATCAGAACCTATGCCTAATGAACCTAGAAGAGAAGGATCATTGATTGTTATTACGTGCCTTAACGTACTATTAGAATCAGAACCCCAAGCAGAAATATCATAATAATCATCTTCAACATAAGTTGGTATTACAGACATTATTGTACCATTCGGATTAACTAATATAGCCGGCATTATATCAGTAGCTGTCTCAGAAATATCACTCTCATCATCAGATACAACTGGAACTACAGTAGGTTTCTCATCAATATCAGATGCAACTGGAGCTGCAGTAGGATAAGGTACTAGACCACCGCTTACAATATTCCATAATTGCTCCATATAATTAGGCAATGTAGTATATACCATACCACTAAGGACCAAGTTAATATAAGATAGAACAACTCTTAGATCTCTTTCATAAAAAACTTCTAGGTTATTAATTCCGTAAATTAGGACTTCCAAACTATCTGCTGCATGAACTTGCTCTAATTCTGGACGACCAATAATATTTTGATCAAGAGTTGCAGCTTTTTCTCTGAAACCTCTCAAGGTAGCAAGCAATTGTAATTTATTCATACATATATCCTAATTTAATTTTTATTAACCATTTTTCAAAAAGTGATATTATCAATAAACACATTTTTGTCAATAAGAATCTGGCTTTAAGGGAGGCTTTATCAAATAGTTTGATTTTTATCTTGAAAAGATAGGAATTAAACCATTACAATAACAGTCAATGAAATTTAAAAAACTATGGTAAGAAATGTTAGTAATTTATGTTGATGCAGATTCTTGCGCTGTAAAGGACGAGGTTCTTAAAGTTGCATCACGTCATGACCTAGAAGCATTTATGGTTAGTAATCAATATATTAGGCAAAATATGGGGCCAAAAGTCCATAAAATTCTAGTTGCAGCTAATTTTGACGAAGCAGATAATTGGATCGAAGAACATATTAATATAGGAGATATTGCTATTACTGCAGATATTTTATTAGCTAGTAGATGCATTAAAAAAAAAGCTATAGTAATTAATCCTAATGGCAAAATTTTCGATGATAATAACATCAATATGAAAGTTGCAATGAGGGATTTAAATACTCATTTGCGAGAAACAGGCGAAATATCATCTTATAATGCAAGCTTTAGCAAACAAGACCGCTCCAGATTTCTTGAAACATTAGAAAATACTATTCAAAAATTAAAAAGATTATAGAAAGACAAAACTTCTCGTCCTGAGATGACGACCATCTGAGGTATCATATAAAAATCATGGTGTAGTATGAGAAAAACCACTCAAGCAGACTTAGCAATCCAAGTTGGGTTATAACTATACTCTTCCAGCAGATCAAAATTTGCTGCTATACCCCCTCCATTTCCTGTCAACACTAACAAAGAATCAATCCCTGACTGAGAAGCTCCAAGAATATCTGTCTCCATCGTATCGCCAATCATTAGGATCCTATCTCTATTGATATTTAAGATCGAGATAGCTTTATCAAAAATTTTTCGATCAGGCTTACCGTAATAATGTACCACCCCACCTAAATCTTGATATTTTTTAGCAAAATACCCAGCACAATATCGTCTTTTATCTCCATGAGCTACTGACTTATCAGGATTAGGACAAATCACTGGTAATTTCAAACTAAAAGCCTTAGCCAAAAGATTGTCATATTGGTTTAAATCCTCATCTTCAT
>JYHA01000020.1 GCA_000970895.1 Candidatus Arcanibacter lacustris | reverse complement strand
TCCTTTTTTGAAATTATTATCTAAGCTGTTTACATCGATAGATTTTGCTATTTTTTTAATATTATTATGCTCGAAATTTATTACTTCATTAGTTCCAGCTTTTTTGAAGTATGTTTCTACAATTTTAACTAAGTCTTTGTCTTCTGTTACATTCTCGTTAGGTAAAATTTCTTTTGAGCTTGCAATGCGATATAATTCTTTATCCTTAAATTCATAACAAACTGAATAGTTTGTTTTAGGAAAAGAAGTTTTTACATTAAGGCCTTTTTGATTTAAATGTTCAAATCCCTTAATTGCTCCTTCTTTAAAAATTTTTTTAAGCTCTTCTATTTGCGTATTTAGATGTTTTTCACATGCAAAAGAAATATTTGATATAAACAACATAACAAAAATAATTATTTTTTTCATATTTCTATTCCTATTTTAATTGGCCAATTCAAGCAGAAAAAGCAACAGTGTGATTCTATATGAATAACTCTACTAGAGTTTTGAAATTCATAATTTTTCTTAACCTATTATTAAATGTATTTTTTACTAAGTCAACATTCTATTTGGCTGATTTAGCTAATAATTTTTTTGGATTTTAGATGTTAGGGGAGATGAGGGATTTTTATCCCTCATCATGAGTAGTATAGGAGCCTAAATGATGAATCGCATGATCTAGGCTATCATATATAAGTTTTGAAAACTTTTTTATATTTAACAGACTGCGATTATTCAACTGTTATAGGATAAGTATCTGGAGTGATTCCTATTTCGGTAGTTACGATAAAATCTCTATCTTCTATGTTGTAATATAATTCAACGAATGAAGCTTGCCATCCTTTGTTAGAAAATGGTAGTTTAGCTTCGATATGACAAGATTCTCCTTCGGTGCAATTATTAGGAATATCAGACTCATAATAGCAATTATCACATAGTGAGATAGAAAAATATTTATCAACATAAGTTAAAATAAATTTGATAGTAGTATGAAATTTTGTATAAGAATTTAGAAATCTAAAGTCTCTTTCTTTATCATTTGTGGCATGCCATAATTTTATTTTTGTTGGTTTTATAGAGCTGTCAATAATGATTTTACCTTGAGATCTTTGCCAATTAACTTCAGGCAAAGTAACATTATGTATTTGAAAATAAAAATAGTTATCCAGAGCTTCATTAATGGATTTTAAGTTGTTTAAGTGATCGCTAATAGGATTGCCAGCGAAATAATGCATAGCTTTTGGTAAGTATCTTATGTGGTTTTCTCCAGGAAGATCTTTGAAGTAGAATTTTGAAGAATCTGGTGCGTAAAAATCATCTCCAGCAGCATTAATGATATATTTAGGAATAGAAGCTTGTTTATTATAATCTTTTAAGCTTAAATAATTAAAAGGATCTTCAATTTTCATTAATTCGGTGAAATTATTAGAGTTCATATGTTGTAACACATCTTCATTTTTATAATCTCTTAAAGCTGGTGGGCAGCCCTTTATATATGATTTGCAAATATGGTAAATATTTTTTTGTACATTAAGTATGTCGATTACAATAGGAGCTAAAGATGATACTCTATTGTCTTCAAGAGCAGCAAACCAAGCAGCCCAGCCTCTTTTTGAGGCTCCAACCATCATAAAATCTTTAATCTCAATATTATGTTCGGATTGTAATATTTCTTGAGTTGCATCCATAGCCTTAACTATTGATTTTACCATTGGCAAATGTCCTGCTAAATAAGCATTTTCCATAGGATTTTCCATTACTTTTTTATAGCTATAAGCTAAAATCTGATCTTCTTTTTTTAAAGTGGAGTTAATAAGTAAGTATTGATTTGGTACGTCTTCTATAATGGCTACTACTGCTTTATTTTCTATAGCAATATTTG
>JYHA01000019.1 GCA_000970895.1 Candidatus Arcanibacter lacustris | reverse complement strand
TAATCATCAATATAACCTGAGTAAGTTTTAATAGTTATATCACCATTAAAGCCAGTCATCTTAGCTGCTATTTCCTTATGAAAACCATTCATCACAGCCATTACTACTATCAAAGCTGCAACACCCAGTGCCACACCCACCAAAGAAAATCCAGCTATTACCGAGATAATAGTATCTTTCTTTTTACTACGTAAGTACCTGGTTGCAACTAATAATTCAAAATATGAAATCATTTAAGCACAAACCTTTGATAAAGCAGATTCAATAGATACTATTTCCTTCTCACCAGTTCGTCTAAATTTCAACTCAACCATATTATTTGCAGCTGATTTTGGACCAACAATAATCTGCCAAGGACTACCGATCAAATCAGCTGTAGCTAATTTACTACCAACCGAATTAGTAGTATCATCATATAAAACATCCACTTTAGCATTATTTAGCTGTAAGTAGATTTTCTCACAAATATCATCACAAGACCCATCCCCTACTTTTAAATTTACTAAAGATACTATAAATGGAGCGACTTCAACTGGCCATATAATACCTTTTTCATCATGATTAGCCTCTATTATTGCACCAATTAATCTAGATATTCCAATGCCATAGCAACCCATCTGCGCATAAATCTTCTCACCATTTTGATTTGTTACATAAGCATTGAGAGCTTTGGAGTATTTGTCTCCTAGATAGAAAACCTGCCCTACTTCAATACCACGTTTAGCAACAAGCCTTTCAGCTGGTACCGGACAATTATCAGGATCATGCATCTCATCTGCAGCAGCATAGATATTTCTCATGGTAGCTAAATCAAGGCTGGAATTTTTAATTGCTTCATCATAAGCTATATCATAATAGATAGTACTTTCACCAGTATCGGCAATTACATGGAATTCCTGACTCAAATCACCACCTATCTGACCAGAATCAGCTCTAACAGCAATAGTATTTAATCCTAGGGATTTGAATATGTTAAAATAAGTCTCAAACATTTTATCGTAAGACTTAATGGCTGATTCTTTATCAATATCAAATGAATAAGCATCTTTCATTAAGAACTCCCTACCCCTCATCACGCCAAATCTTGGTCTAATTTCATCACGAAACTTCCATTGCATTTGATACATAGTAACAGGTAACTCTTTGTAAGAATTGATATTTTTTCTAAATATATCAGTTACCACCTCTTCATTAGTAGGGCTAAATAGCAAATTACGATCATGGCGATCTTTCATGGTAAGAAGCTCCTTACCATAAGCATCAAAACGCCCAGACTCTACCCATAAATCATCAGGCTGAAGACAAGACATTAGAATCTCTACACATCCCGCCTTATTCAAACCATCTCTTACAATATTTGATATTTTTTGTAAAATATTCACACCCATTGGCAACCAATTATAGATACCTGAGGTTAATTGCCTGATCATACCAGCTCTAAGCATCAAGCGATGAGAAGCCACGCTCGCATCATTTGGGTTCTCTTTTAAGATTGGCAGGAAGTAATTTGATAGACGCATTATAATTTATACCTATTTTTTATTTTTTATTTAAGATTTATTCTTGACTATATGAGTTTTTTTCTATAAAAGATCTATAAAACTTATACATAAAGTTCGATACAAAAGCCATATTTATTTGGCACAAGTTTATAAAAAAGGCATAAAATTATGGCAAGAAGATGTAATTTAACCGGTAAAGCGGTGTTAAGCGGCAATAATGTATCTCATTCTAACCGCAAAACTAAAAAAAGATTTTTACCAAATCTACAAAAATTATCATTATTAAGCGATAGCTTAGCATCAAGTTTTAGATTACGCATCTCAACTCATGCTCTACGTTCTATTGAAGTTAATGGTGGCTTGGATAATTATCTACTTTCATCAAGTAATACTAATCTATCTTCTGAAGCTCTTTCTATTAAGAAGCGTATTCAAAAAGCAGTTCAAATCAAGGAATAATTAAAATGGCACGCGAAAACATACATCCTAAAACTTATGAATTATCAATTGTTATGACTAACGGAGATGTTTTTACTACTGAATCTTCCGCTAATCTTGGTAAATTAATTCTAGATTCTGACAAACATACTCATCCAGCATGGAATGGCGGAGCTCTACAACTTAACAGAAAAATTGGTAAAGTATCCCAGTTTAATGATAAGTTTGGTGATTTCCTCTAAGATTCTATTATAAGTCTAAGAAATTCTTAAAAGACCCCTGTCAGGGGTCTTTTTTTATATTAACCACTCCTTAATTAGATTCCGTTAGTATAATAACTATATAGAAATTATATTAGGAGATACTTAAGAGATGACAAAAGATAGCGAAGAAATTAAAAATGAGTTAGCAGAAAAAATTGCACAAATAATAAAAGATCCTGAAATTCAATTAGACTCAGCAAATCCTTCGCATATGACCACATTAAAAAACTTAAAACAAGCAAAATTAGAAGATCATGTAAAGGGATTTCTAGCATTAATAGATAATGAAGTGCTTAATACATTAAATAAAGGAGAATCTATAACAGGAAAAGGAGGAGAACAAAGAGATACCAACAAATTAGCCAAAAATATATCTAGGGATATGTTAGCCAATATAAAAAGCACCAGCTATACAGAAGAAAATAATAATAAAGCTATAGAATCTTTTAACACAACCAACCGCCATCAGTATCGCAGCGAAGTAGAGATTAGAGAAGACGAAGCGATAGAAACACAAAAACTCAACTTAGTTGAAGAAATAAAAAACTTCATGAAAGACGGATCTAATAGACTGAACCTTAGTCCTAACTTCTCAAAAAAAATTGATATATCTTTTGTTGGACTACTTCATAACAACCCTAATTTTCCAGAAGATTTACTAATATTAGATGATAGTAAAAGAGACAAAATAATAGCGGCTTCAACATCCTTAATTGCAAAGATCGGCGGTAAAAGCAGCCCATTTAATAATATACTAGGAAAATCATCCGGCATGATACCTGCAAATGTAATGGCTGGAGCTATTATTGCAGGAAAAGAACTTGTTGCAAATAATCCTGATATGAATAAACGACAATTAATAGAAGCTGGAAAAATAGCAGGGAAAAAATTTCGTCAAGAAGCTTGTAACAATAGTAACAAATCACCAAAATTTATCGCTAACTTATTAAAAGAATCAGAAGACATAAAATTAACCAAGGAATCAATAAAACAACTAGGGCTAGACAAAGCAATGTCTTCATCATCACCAACAGGTTCTAGCAATACGCCATCTCGTTCTAGCACACCGACAAAGAGCAGAAGCAGCAGCTCTAGTACACCACAAGGAAGAAAATAATTAGGTAAATCTACTTCCTATCGAAATTAAACTGCCATAATTCTTCTAGCTTATACATATCTCTAGCTTCTTCTGTAAATAGATGCACGATTACATCATAAGCATCTATTAGAATCCAATTAGATTGGGGCTGGCCTTCTGGAATTATACCACCATAACCTTCTCTGGTTAATTTATCAGCTAGCTTATCAGCCATAGAGGATATATGCTTATTACCCCTACCAGTTGCAACTATCATATAATCAGCAAGATCAGTTTTACCAACTAAATCAACATCAACAATATTTTCAGCTTTATCTTCTGATAATTCTTCAATGATAAAATTTTTTAATCTCTCTACGGCCATTTTATTACTTGTTGATTCTGTCATTTTTATATATACCTAACCGATAAAATTTCATAAGATCTAATTCCATTAGGAGTATTAACTTCTACGGAATCTCCTTCGTTTTTGCCTATTAAAGCTCTTGCAAGTGGCGATACTATGGAGATTAATCCTTGATCAAGATCCGCCTCATACTCTCCTGTGATTTGATAGATTTTTTCTATATCTGTATCTTCATCTACTATCTTAACAGTAGCACCAAATCTTACTGTCGTTCCAGATAATTTGCTAACATCAATAATATCTGCACGAGCCACCTTATCCTCTAACTCAATGATTCTTCCTTCGATAAAGCTTTGCTTCTCTCTTGCCGCATGATATTCCGCATTTTCTGATAAATCTCCAAGCTCTCTTGCTTCGGATATCGCACCACTAATGGCTGGCCTTTCGACAGTTTTCAACTGCTTTAATTCTTCTTCTAATTTATTATAGCCGTTTAATGTAATTGGAAACTTATCCCTCATAATCTATCACTCATTATAAAACTTAAAAAATTGCTAATATAAAAAACACCCATCATTATACTTAAATGAGTATTTTCTATGTATGTTTATTGATTTTAGAAGATTTAGGTCGTTGATAAATTTATAGCCTTGCATATATTTAAATCTTAAAACAAGCTATAATTGATACTAATTCATCCGCTAAACTCTAATTTATATCTTTATTCTTTTCATAAGTCAATAATGCATCTTAGAATCCTAACGTCTATATCAAAAAATGATAAAAATAACTAAAATATAAATCTTACAACATATATGAAAATAAATTGAATTATTACACCCCATATGATAAAATTTATTTTCACCACTTAAATTTAGAATTACAAATCACAACAAGGAGAAATAATTATGGTTACGGACGAAAATCAACAAGAAACTTCAGTAGTTGATTCAGCACCAGTAGCTGATGTAGATGCAGATTCTTCAAATTCACTAAACGATGTAGCTGAATTTATACAAGAAGAAGAAGAAAAAATGGAAGAAGAAATCATGGAAGATTCTACATCCACAACAGGTGAATGCAACTCTGATGATTGTCCTGCAGAACTATAATAAATCAATTTAATTGATCTTATTATGTTTTTTCGTTATTCTTGGTCGCAAATTTATTATATGTGACCAAGAGTAATATTATATGACCAGTACCATCGATCCAAAAGAAGTTCTAAAATTTTCTAGCCTATCTGAAAAATGGTGGGATGAAGATGGGGAATTTAAATTACTACATGACATTACCCCTATTAGAATGTCTTATTTTAAAGAGAAAATCACAGAACATTTTAATCTTGATCCAAAATCACTAACTCCATTTGAAAAAATCAGCATAATTGATGTTGGTTGCGGTGGAGGACTCGTATCGCAGCCCATGGCAAAACTTGGCGCATCCGTCACGGCTATTGATGCATCCTTAGAGAATATTGAAGCAGCTTTAAACCATAATAAAAATAATGTTGATTATCGACATGCAACTATCGAAGAAATATCCAAGAATAGCAAAAAATATGATTGTGTTTTAGCGATAGAAATCGTAGAACATGTAGCAAATCTAGATCAATTTATCAAATCTTGCGCACAAGTTGTAGCACCTGGTGGAATGATTATTATTTCTACTTTAAATCAAACTATCAAATCTTATTTAAAAGCAATTATTGCTGCTGAATATATTTTAAGATGGGTGCCAAGTGACACTCATGATTGGCAAAAATTTATCAAACCAAGCAATTTAGAAAATCATCTAAGAGACAATAATATGAAAATCACCGAATTGAAGGGATTAAATTATAATCTACTATCCAGAAATTGGTATTTGTTGGATCAGATCGACACAAATTATATTGCTATTTGCAAGCAGGTTTAATATGGAAATAATTTTAGCACAACCAAGAGGATTTTGCGCAGGCGTAGAACGTGCAATTACCATCGTCGAAAAATCATTAGAAAAATTTGGACCTCCTATTTATGTGCGCCATGAGATTGTGCATAATAAATATGTTGTAGAATCACTAACTAAAAAAGGGGTGATTTTCGTCGATGAAGTAGATGACGTACCAGAAGGATCAGTATTGATTTTTAGTGCCCACGGGGTTTCACAGAAAGTAGAAAATGATGCAGAAGCACGACATTTAGATGTAATCGACGCTACTTGTCCTCTTGTTACTAAAGTTCATAAAGAAGCAATATCTAATGAAAGAGAGGGTAATGAGTTAATTTTAATTGGCCATGAGGGTCATCCTGAAGTTGAAGGAACAGCAGGTAGAGTTAAGCAAAAAGTACATATCGTATCTTCAATATCAGATATCGATAAACTAAATTTTTTAGACCAAAATAAAATAGCTTATGTAACCCAGACAACCTTAAGTGTTGATGATACTAAGCAAATCATTGCCAAACTAAAAGAAAAATTTCCTGCTATTAAAGGTCCTGATACTAAAGATATTTGTTACGCTACTCAAAACAGACAAAATGCGGTGCGAGAACTTGCAAAAATTACAGAAATTATCTTAGTAGTTGGATCTGAAAATAGCTCCAATTCAAATCGATTGAAAGATCTAGCTATAGAATCAGGTGTGGAATCTTATTTAATTGACTCTGTAGAAAATATTGATTTAAAATGGCTAGATGGTAAGAAAAAAATAGGTATAACTTCTGGTGCTTCTGCTCCTGAATTATTAACCGAGCAATTAATTAATTACCTACAATCAACATTTAATGCCAAAGTTACTAAAATGGACGGGGTGGTAGAAAATATTAAATTTAAATTACCTAAGAAATTGATTGAGAGCTTGTAAAAATAGTCTATAGTTCTTTAAATATAAATAACTTCAAAACAGGTAGAATATTATGATGGATAAACAAAAAGCATTAGATAGCGCAGTCAGTCAAATCGAAAAAGCATTCGGTAAGGGCTCAGTTATGAAATTAGGCCAAAGAAGCGCCATGGAAATAGAAGCAGTATCGACAGGATCTATTGGTCTTGATATGGCACTAGGTATTGGTGGATTACCAAAAGGTAGAGTGATTGAAGTTTTTGGACCTGAGAGTTCTGGTAAAACTACTCTTACTCTTCATGTAATTGCTGAAGCTCAAAAAAAAGGTGGAACTTGTGCATTCATTGATGCAGAACATGCTCTTGATCCTGTTTATGCTAAAAAATTAGGGGTTAATATCGATGAATTAATCATCTCACAACCTGATACTGGTGAACAAGCATTAGAAATAGCTGATACTCTAGTGAGATCTGGCGCTATTGATGTTTTAGTTATCGATTCAGTTGCAGCATTGGTTCCTAAAGCTGAAATTGAAGGCGAAATGGGTGATTCTCATATGGGTCTTCAAGCAAGACTTATGAGTCAGGCTCTTAGAAAACTCACAGGTTCTATTTCAAAAACTAATTGTATCA
The DNA here is from genome assembly GCA_000970895.1 of Candidatus Arcanibacter lacustris. Lineage (GTDB taxonomy): Bacteria > Pseudomonadota > Alphaproteobacteria > Rickettsiales > Arcanibacteraceae > Arcanibacter > Arcanibacter lacustris. The sequence continues at coordinate 24 of JYHA01000019.1, read as the reverse complement.
TCATCTTCATCAATCAAATCAGAA
>JYHA01000018.1 GCA_000970895.1 Candidatus Arcanibacter lacustris | reverse complement strand
CTGGCTTTAATGGTGATATAACTATTAAAACTTACTCAGGTTATATTGATGATTATGATAATTTGAGTGTAAAAATCAAAGCTCATCCAGATGTAATAAGTGCTATTCCGATGATCGAAGGGCAAGTAATGGCTAATAATGGTAATCATGCTTCGGGGGCTTTGGTTAAGGGAATAAGGATTTCGGATTTAAAATATAAGCCATTAGTTGCTGGTAATATAACTATGGGGGATTTGGAAGGTTTTGATGATGAGCATATATTAATTGGCTATCAATTAGCTCAAAATTTGAGAATAAATAAATATCAAAATAAAGTAACCTTGCTTTCTCCAAAAGGTTCTTATACTGCCATTGGTATGATACCAAGAATTAAAGTTTTTGAAGTAGCGGCTTATTTTCAATCAGGTATGTATGCATATGATGAAGCTACTATTTTCATGAGCCTAGAAATGGCTCAAATCTATTTCAAACTAAAAGACAAAGTTAATATCATTGAATTGATGGTTAATAATCCAGAAAATTCAGATTTAATAGCCAAAGAATTATCATCAATGTTGGGTGACGGGTATTTAGTTAGTGATTGGAAGACAACTAATGAGGGTTATTTTAATGTGCTTAAAACTGAAAGAGTAGTGATGTTTATAATCCTAACTTTGATTATCTTAGTTGCTGCTTTTAATATTATATCTAGTCTAATCATGCTGGTAAAAGATAAATCTAAAGATATAGCAATATTACGCACTATGGGTGCCAGTCCAAAATCAATATTAAAAATATTTTTAATCTGTGGTCTGTCAGTTGGAATTATTGGTACTTTAGTTGGGGCTATAGCAGGAATTTCATTTGCTGCAAATATCGAATCAATAAGACAAGCATTGCAAACTTTAAGTGGTAGCGTGATCTTCGATCCAATTATTTATTATCTGTCAGCTCTTCCTTCTGATTTGCAAGTCAGTGATGTGGTAAAAATTATCCTACTATCTATAACGCTTTCTGTTTTAGCTACTATTTATCCTGCCTATAAAGCCTCTAAACAATCTCCAATTGAGGGGCTTCGTTATGAGTAATATTTTAGAATTAGTCAATGTGAGTAAGTCTTATATGCAAGGATCTAATCAACTTGATATTATAAGAAACATTAACTTGAGTTTGAGAGCTGGTGAGTTAGTAGGGCTGGTTGGTCCTTCTGGTTCTGGTAAATCAAGCCTATTACATATAGCGGGATTACTCGATGAGCCAACTAGCGGTGATGTATGGTTGATGGGAGATAATTATAGCAAGGCATCCGAAGTAAAAAGAACCAAAGCTCGTAATAAGCATCTGGGATTTATCTATCAATTTCATCATTTGCTGGCTGATTTTACAGCTCTTGAAAATGTGATGATGCCACAAATGATTGCTGGGATTTCTAAGAAGGTAGCAAAAATCAAAGCTTGCCAGTTGTTGGAATCTGTAGGTCTTGCATCTAGAATAAATCACCTACCAGGTGAGTTATCAGGAGGAGAGCAACAAAGAGTAGCAATAGTCAGGGCTCTTGCTAATGATCCTAAGTTATTACTTGCTGATGAGCCTACTGGTAATCTTGATCAAAATAGCTGCGATGTGATTTTTGATTTATTGGTTAATCAGGTAAAGAGTAAAAATATCGCTTCATTGATTGTGACTCATAATATGGAGATAGCGCAGAAAATAGATTCTTGCTATGTTATTAAGGATGGAGATTTACAAAAACTATAGGTGAATTTTTGCAAGTTTAATGACGATGGTTACTTGTATTATGGTGATTTTGCTGGTGTTCTAGGTTGGGTATTCTTTGTGCGGATTGGAGCAGTCACTTGATTTAGAGAGGCGTTGTATGGATTTTGTTCATTAGTATGTTGAATTTGGGTTGTGTTGCTCTGATTTCCTATTTTTTCTGATGGAAGGTTTTCATTCTCTGAAGTGTTTTGCTTTATAGCGTTTAGTTGAAATCTTTCCATTAGAAATGCAATACATTTCAATATATAGCTTTTAATTTCTTGAGAAAAACTCTGTGTTTTGTTTCTCGAAACCTCTGGACTTTGATTGAGTGCTTCATTAGGTATTTTTTGTAACTCTACTTTTGCTGTTATGTGAGTTGTGGTTCTGAGAGTCGAGTCTCCTTCAAATCCATCACTAGAAGTGAGTTTCGTAGTTGAAATTTTTTTTGATTTATTCTTTGGTATTTTCTTAGGTTTTTGAGCTTCTTGCTGAGTAGTTGGTTGTTGAATATGATTATTGTGCCCTTCCTCCTGAAGCAATTTCTTTATAAATTTTTCGCTCAATTCTTCTTGTTTTCTTTGTTCGGTTTTTTGCGCTCTGTCCTCTGCTTCAAATTCGCTTTGTAACTTTCTGGCAAGTTCTAAATCTTTTTGTTTTTGATTTTCCTTTATAGGCGAATGTTTTTCATATAATATTTGTTGGTTTGTCGCAAATATTTCATCCGATGGAGTGTCTTGTGCCATAAGGATTGATTTTCTGCGAACTTCTCCTATCAAGTTAGCATAATATTGTTGTTTTTGACCTTCGGTGATAGGTTGTATGTTCATATCATCACTATTATCCCTACTATATCTTCTAGCAATCATTGACGCTACGTCTGAGATTGCCAAACCACAACATTCTCCTTCTTGCCTATCTTTTGAGATATTAGTATAATTAGGAAAAAGATCGTGTACACTTTCTTCTAGGAATGATATTCCAGTTTTCTCTGAAGGCTTCTCTTCTTTTGCTGGATCTCTAACCATTGAATTAAAATACAAAAGCCTTGGCTCTTCTGTGGTATTTTTAGGTGGTAATACTGTAAATAGAACGTGATGATGACCATCACAAAATGGAATAAATGTAATTTTTGGATCAGATCCAAGGGCGGTATCTTTGGCTGTTTTTATCATTGATCCAAATACTTCTTTAGCAATATCTTTATCAACATTATCTTCTAGACGAATAGTAATCGAATCACTAACTATAAATGTTTCACTTTGTGGTAATAATCCTTTTATTAAATTTTCCACCTGATCATCTCGTAATGCATAATCTAATGTATAGTTATCTGGTAGCAAAGGATGATTAATCATAGTCTTGCCTATTTATAAAATTTATTTGTTATAATATAATAATATTGTTGCATTAACATTTGATTAATCAAATCAAAAATCTATTGACAAAACACCCCTCGAACATCTAAATCTATAATGTTGAATATAAACAAATGAATAAGGAATAAAAATTATGGCTAAGTTTTTGATTATTGAATCAAGAGATGATAATGATGTTTTAGATATGTTGTTAGCAGGAGCTGAAGCAGAATTAACAAAGCTAGGAGCGGAGTTTGATATTGTTACTGTGCCTGGAAGTTTTGAACTTCCTGCTGCTCTTGCAATGGCGATGGAAACAGAAATATATGATGCTTTTGTAGTGCTTGGATGTGCAATTAAGGGGCAGACTGCTCATTACGAATATATTAACTCACAATCATTACAAGCTATTAATAATTTGGCTGTTGAATGTGGTTTGGCTGTTGGATGCGCTATTTTAACAGTAGATAGCAAAGAGCAAGCTCTTAGAAACGCTGATGTTAAACAAAAAAACAAAGGTGGAGAAGCAGCTAAAGCTGCATTTGAAATGCTGGCATTAAAAAATCATTTCCATAATTTGTTTTTAGAGCATGAAGCAGATATTGAAGAAGAAGAGCTAGTTTAATATAATATGAGATTATCTAATAAATCTTCTGCAAGACTTGCAAGCGTACAACATATCTATGCTATGGAAATTGATCAAAATTTTGATCAGAAAAAATTGCAAAAAGACTTGTTATCTTATTATAAATCTCAAGGTGATAGTGATGGAATTATCATGCCTCACAAAGAGTTGTTTAGTAAGTTGACAAGCCTGGTGATGGCAGAAAAATCTACTATTGATGATATTATCATCAAATATTTAACCAAAGATTGGACAATTGATAAATTAAACTTAGTGCTCAAATCAATTTTACGTTGTGGTATAGCTGAGATGATTTATATGAAAGAAGTGCCAACTAAAGTTATAATTAATGAATATGCTACTATTGCTGGTAGCTTTTTCGACTCAAAAGAAACTGGTTTTGTCAATTCTATATTGGATAAAATTTCATTGGAGTTTAGGGAGTAATTTTATGAATAATTTTGTGATAACTGCTTTTTATCAATTTTTTGATTTTGCAAACTATAAGGAAGAGCAACAAGCATTATTGTCATTTTGCAAAGATAATGACTTGAAGGGAACTGTTTTAATAGCTCATGAGGGTATTAATTCAACGATTTCTGGATCTAGAGATTCAATTGATGCTTTATATGGATATTTAAC
>JYHA01000017.1 GCA_000970895.1 Candidatus Arcanibacter lacustris | reverse complement strand
TTTCACACGCAATCTATAATTTTCAAAATTTTTAAAGCCATAGGCACGTCTTTGGTTGAGCTTCATCTTTCGATGAAAGCCTTCAGTGATGCCGTTGGACTTGGTAAATCGCCACATTCTTGCTATTTCATCTTTCCAATCATCAAGTGTATTACCGAGGGTTTTGAGTAGTTCAAAACCGCTAAGTTTCAGATGTTCTATTGATTTTAAGAATACAGGAATCAATCCTTTGCACTTCTCTTTAGTTTGCTGCTTTTCTAACAAGCAAGTTACTAGTTTTTCTTTAAATTCATACATAGAGGCAATAGTTAGATGATTTTCTAAATATTTATCAAACCTAGCTTTCTGGTCTATGTTCATATTCTTCTGATGCATTCTAAGCAACCTGATTATACCGCGCTTATGCTTTGTTTCTGGATCAATGGCTTGTGCTTGCTTGATAAAGTAATAATTAATCAGTCTGATCACATGGAATCTATCTGCTACAATCTTAGCATTAGGAAACCATTTCCTGATGATCGAATGGTATGAATCACTCATATCAATACATACTACCCTAACTTTTTCTCTTCCCTCTAGGCTCCTTAAATATCCTTCTAGATCTCTAGCTGATTTACCCTTGACCACATCAAAGATCTTGTTCTTACCAAGATTACAGAATGTGGTGGCATAACCTGATCTCTTAGAAAAACTATGTTCATCAATTCCCAAAACTCTAGGACATATTCGCTGCTTTAATTCTTTATTCTCTATCTGATATCTTTCATGATAACATCTCTCGATACTGGCTGTACTTAATCCTACAAGCCCTGCTAAATCTTTCCTAGAAATACCCTGGTTATGACATACAAATACTTCCCGCCTTAAAGTCTCGCTGCTTCTGCGATATTTCTGAATCCCTGGTAGGCGAGTGTTGAAATATCTAAGACATAATTTACATTGATATTTAAAACAGGTAAGACGAAGCACTAATTTGCGCAAACCTATATTTGTATGTTTAATTTCTCGCTCAAACTTGTCTTTCTTGCGTAAATCCTTAACCCCACAATGTGGGCATTTGGCTTTCCTGCGGTAAATTACATCCATTATTACAGGATCATATCCACTACATTTTTTTACTCGCATTCCTGGTAAGTTTACTATATTATCAAATTTAGGCATTATTGAACTCCTATCATATTGTTTTCACAACTATATTTATATCATAGTTCGTTCAATCTTGCCCCCTTCTTTGATGAAGAGCCA
>JYHA01000016.1 GCA_000970895.1 Candidatus Arcanibacter lacustris | reverse complement strand
TTTTCTTGGTATAAGTCTTTTTTTGTTTCTTTGTAGACGAGTAATAGTTTATTTTTAATGATTAATTTACAAGAACCTAAAGTGTGCGCGCGAAATGATCCTGAGTTAATTTTATCATATAATCTTTGGATGTTTTCATAGCGAGGTGGATATTCACTCCCACCGATAGTAGTTAAAACATCGGATAAGATTCTAAAGGATTCTTCTTGGGCTATTGCTAATAATAATTTGATGTCGATCGTTGCATATCCTTCTTTGTATATTTTTAGCAACTTAACCATTTGAGCATATGTATTTTTTTTGATACTATAGTTTGCTCTCCTCATGGTGATGCTAGTATTAAATATCCTATCAAGACTTAAATCATCATAATTTTTTAACATCATTCTGAATTTTATTCTGGTGAATTTTTCATTTAAGTTAGAAGGATCTTCTGCCCAAGAAATTTTACGTTCTTTTAAATAGTTCCTTAGTTTTTCAGGGGGGGTATTAAGTAGGGGTCGTAGAATTCTAACTTTATTTAAATAATTAATATCATTCATTGAGGCTAGTCCACTAACCCCGCTTCCTCTTTCTAATCTCATCATAAAAGTCTCAATTTGATCGTTTTTATGATGGCCAACAAGTAAATGAAGTATCTGATGCTTGTTGCAGAAATCAGTTAGTAGTTGATATCTGGAGTTTCTTGCTTTTGATTGTATGTTGCTACTGATGTTACTATTTCTATCCCAAGTTAAAATATGATGTTCGATACCTAGTTTTGTTAGTAGTTCATTTAGTTCATGTGCTTCCTTACTGGATCCTTCTCGTAATTTATGATCTACAGTTAGGGCTATGATTTTTCCTGATTTTTCTTTGGCATATTCATGAGCTAGTAAAGTTAGCGCCAATGAGTCAGCCCCCCCAGATACGGCAACTGCTAATATAGGATGATTTTCAAACGGACCTAGTTTTTCTAGTTTATAAATAAAATCTTGCATCATATGAGTTAACTTTTTATTAACAGAATTATTGTATTCTTTGTTTATAGTATAAAGATAATTTTTTTAAAAGCATAAATTATGGGACCAGATACTGACAAAGAATTTCCTCTGATATTAATTGTAGAGGATAATGACTTTATGAAGAGAATCCTTACGGATTGTTTAAAGGGCTATTCTTGCGTAACTGCCAAGACATTAAAAAGCGCAATGGAGCTTTTTGAAGAACATATGCCGGACATTGTATTCTTGGACATGGCTCTTCCTGATGGTAGCGGATTGGATGTAGTAGCGCCCATGATTGAGAAAAAAAACAAAGTCTCAATTTTTGCAGTTTCCGGTGAAGATGAAAAAAAAATGGCTGGCAAGGCAACGGCTTTAGGTGTGAAAGCATATATTTCAAAACCTTATTCTAAGGCGCAGATTGATGCCTGTATGAAGAAGTTTCTTAGCGAAAATTATTTCGGCGAATTGTTTTAAACTATCCTTAAAAAGATATTTATGATAGATTGTCAATCTATGACAATTGACCTAAAAGAATTGAAAAGAAAGTTAATCCACTTGAGCTCTATGTGGATTGTTTTTTCATTGCATTATCTAGAATTCAGCATATTTATAAAAATTTTACATTTGACAAGTTTTGTGGTAATATCATTGGACTGGTTGAGACATCGTAATAAATTCATCACTAACATTAGTAATACATTATTTGGCTTTGTGCTTCGTGACCATGAGCTAGTGAGAGGAAAGCTCACTGGTGCAAGTTTTATGATGATTGCTGCTTGCATTGTTTGTGATTTTTTTTCTTTAATAACAGCAAGTTTTGCCATGTCAGTTTTGATTATATGTGATAGCTTTGCTGCTATTATTGGCAAGCATTTTGGTAAAAATAAAATAGCAGATAAAACTTTGGAAGGTTGTTTTGGTTTTGTAATTTCGGGTTTTGCGATTGGTTTATTTATGTTTTACAAATTTGAATTAAGTTATTATTGGTTGGTAGCTTCTTTTTCTGCTGTTATTGTGGGTGCTCTTATTGAGTTATATTCTAATAAATTAAAAATAGATGATAATTTGTCGATACCTATTGCTGTGGCTATTACTATGAAATTAATATTTAACCAATAGATAAAAATGCATTTTTCTGAACAAATTATTGAGCAAATTAAAAACAAGATAACAATATCAGATGTTGTTTCAAAGAAAGTTAAGCTTCAAAGAAAAGGGAATCATTTTAGCGGTCTATGTCCATTCCATCACGAAAAAACTCCTTCTTTTACAGTTAGCGATGAAAGGCAAAATTATCATTGTTTTGGGTGTGGCGCTCATGGTGATGTAATTAAATTTATCACCAGTACTACGGGGCTTAGTTTTTCTGAAACAGTTGCGCAATTAGCTGCTCAAGCTGGGATAGTGATTGCAAAATCTGAGTATAATAATGAGACTAATCATAGCTTATATAGATTGATGGATTTAGCTAAAAATTACTTTCAACTTAGTCTTAAAAAAAATAATCATGCGCTAACTTACTTGGTCAATAGGAAGCTTGGGAAAGATATAATCGAGAAGTTTGCTTTGGGTTTTGCTAGTAATGAAAAAAATGCTTTGATGAATTATCTGATTACTCAAGGAGCTAGCCATAATGAGTTATTGTCTGTTGGTTTGATTATTAAAAGTGAGTCGGGCGAATATTTTGATCGTTTTAGAAATCGTATCATGTTTCCTATCATGAATGCATCTGGCAAGGTAATAGCATTTGGTGGTAGATCTATGGATAGTAATTTGCAACCTAAGTATCTTAATTCTCCAGAGACTATATTATTTAAAAAAAGAGAAGTGTTATATGCTGAGAATTTAGCAAGAGGGGCTTCTTATCAGAATAAGAGAATTATTTTGGTAGAAGGTTATATGGATGTGATTTCAATGCATAATGCTGGATTTACAGAAACTGTAGCAAGTCTTGGAACTGCAGTTAGTAAAGATCATTTAGAAAAACTTTGGAAATATGCAGCCAAGCCTATAATTTGTCTTGATGGTGATGAGGCGGGGAAGAGAGCTACTAGTAAATTAGCGCTAGAGGCTCTAGCTATGATTAAGGGCGATAATAGCTTGGAGTTTATTAATCTACCTGCGGGTGCTGATCCTGATGAGCTCGCAAGCAATCAAGGCAGAGAGGGAGTGGAGCGATTAATCAGGATTAAAAAAACTTTATCTGAATATATATGGTTATCAGAATTTTCATCTTTACCGCATAAGCCAAGCGCTGAAGACAAATCATCATTAG
>JYHA01000015.1 GCA_000970895.1 Candidatus Arcanibacter lacustris | reverse complement strand
TGTGCATCGATACTGACTAATGCAGTTGTGCTAACTAATAATCTTTTCATAATAGACTAACCTTTGTTTTTTTTGTTAAAATTCATCAGGTCTTGTTGTTTAGTAATTTTTAATTAAAGTAAAAATATATGACCAACCCGATAACATAGAGCTATTATCACCTAATTAGAATATGAGTGCCAGCCTCTTTTGTCAAAACCATATAATTTTGCAGCTAGTTTATTGTGGATGTGGTAAAAACAGCACAAATATATTTTACATTATGGGTGTATCTTATTGTTTAATGGGCGTTAACTTAAGTGTAGGGCGGGGGGTGTTTGGATGTATTGAGGTTTCAAACTTAAAGTTCGGACGAAGCTTTTAGTTGCGTCGTCATCCTGGAGGGGTATCTTTCTAAAAGAAAAATACAACCGATAGGATCCACAGGAATTACTAGCACATTCAATATATTAAAAGATTAAAGATGGATCCTAGAGTTTTTCTTTATCTTTGCAGATAAAGAAAAACTCTAGGATGACGACCTCTTTTTTGTACTGAAGTTCTTATTTATGAAAATTCTAAGATAGCAAAGAGGTGCGACGGCTGGGCGGGGCTTTGGATTTCAATTTTGACAGTTGTGGGAAGGTGACCTCTTCTCACCCCAAATCAACATTCTTCAATCTCAGAGCCATCTTATATAGTTCTTTCTTGCTATAGGCGCTATTATTATCTATTGCTGAAACTGCATCTTTTATGCTTAGATTCTCTAGTAACTCTGATAATCTTTGCTCAACATCTTGATTTTCAGCCTGTTTCTCATAAATTGGTGAAACTATGATGATAATCTCGCCCTTGATTTCTTTGGCGCTGTAATGTTTAATTGCGCTATCAAAGTCTGAAGTGATTACTTCTTCGAATTTTTTAGTTAACTCACGGATGACAGCAACTTCTCTTCCCATAAATACTTCCCTCATATCAGAAAGTGTTGCAATTAATCTTCTAGGGGATTCAAAAAATATCATGCTTAGATCATAATGTTTTAGTTCTTTTAACTGATTGATTCTAGCTATTTTTTTATTCTCTAAAAATCCATGAAACATGAATCTATCAGTTGGCATAGAGGAACTAATTAATGCTGTGATAATTGAGCAAGCCCCTGGTAAACATATGATTTCTATCTCATTTTCTTTAATTTGTTTTAGTAACTTATAACCAGGATCAGAAATTAAAGGAGTGCCAGCATCTGAGACTAGGGCTAGTTTTTTGCCTTCTTGTAATTTATTAATGATGTTTTGTCGTTGCACAATATCACTATGATCATTATATACATAGAGAGGTTTTTTAATTTGGTAATATGCTAGAAGTTTGCCTGTGACTCTTGTATCCTCGCATATTATAGCATCAACATCCTTAAGGATGTTTAGGGCTCTAAGAGTAATATCTTCACGATTACCAATTGGGGTGGGGACTATATAAAACAATTTGACTCCATGTATAATAAATGAGTTTTTATGATTAATAATAAAAGACACCATAGCCTATCTGTAAAAATTGGCAATAAGCTAATTGGAGGAAATAATCCAATTATAGTACAATCAATGACAGATACTGATACTGCCAATATAGAAGCAACATTTAGGCAGATTGTCGATTTAACTGAAGCTGGTAGTGAGATTGTCAGAATAACAGTAAATGACGAAGATGCGGCTAAAGCCACCCCATATATTATTGAGAAGCTTCGTGGGGTAGGAATCACAACACCAATTGTTGGAGATTTTCATTATAATGGCCATACATTGCTCACCAAATATCCAGATTGTGCTAAGTCTCTAGATAAATATAGAATTAATCCAGGTAATGTGGGGTTTGGTTCTAAGCAAGATTCCCAATTCCAGATTATGATCGAGCAAGCTATAAAATATGATAAGCCAGTTAGGATTGGGGTTAATTGGGGTAGTCTTGATCAAGCTTTGATTACTAAATTGATGGATGAAAATAATAAGAAAACTGTTCCTTTGAGTGATAAGCAGGTGCTACGTGATGCGCTTATTCAGTCCGCTTTAGTTAGTGCTAAAAGGGCTGAAGAATTAGGCCTTGCCTCTGATAGAATAGTATTATCTTGTAAAGTAAGTCAAGTGCAGGATCTCGTGGTAGTATATCAGGATCTAGCTAGTAAATCCAACTATGCCCTACATTTGGGGCTTACTGAAGCTGGGATGGGATCTAAGGGTATGATTGCCTCTGCTGCTGCAATGGGAATTTTATTGCAACAAGGAATTGGCGATACTATTCGCACCTCCCTTACTCCTGAACCAGGAACATCTCGTACTAAGGAGGTGGTCGCTAGTATGGAGTTGCTACAGACTATGGGTATTAGAAATTTCATGCCGATGATTACCTCTTGTCCTGGATGTGGTAGAACTACTAGCTCGTATTTCAGAGAATTAGCACAAAATATTGGTGATTATATTATCAAACAAAGAGCCATCTGGAAGGAAAAATACCCAGGAGCAGAAGGGATCAATATTGCGGTGATGGGTTGTATAGTAAATGGTCCTGGAGAAAGTAAACATTCAGATATAGGGATTAGTTTGCCTGGTTCTGGTGAATCACCATCAGCTCCTGTTTATATTGAGGGTAAGAAATTTGTAACCCTCAAAGGCGATGATATAGGAGCTCAGTTTATGAGGATATTAGAGGAATATGTAGCAAATAAGTATGGAGCTTAAGAAATATTGCATCCACCATGATGAGCTATACTATAAGATAGTACAATTCCTAATATTGCGGCTGCTGTAGAATATGGATTGATATTTATTATTCCATCACCATTGCCAATATCATAATCTCCATCTTCTTCATAATCATTATTATCAGCTAAAACCATTATGTTTCCTATGTTTTCCATTATTCCTTCTTCGGTTTCTTCCATATATTCGGTTACATCTGTAAGTCCATCAATTGCTATATTTGCACCTTTTTTAACAACATCAGCCATTTGATTAATAGAAGAGGCGGTTGGGTTAGCAAGAGATGATGGTAGATGATGTTGATCTAATTCTGCTAATGCTACTGTTGTTGCTATTGTGCTTGCAAAGTCTATTGCTATATCTACCCCGCTTCTTACTTCTTGTGATATTGCTTCTATATTTGGATGTTCTTCGTTGGGAATTCTTGTATTTACAATATTATTTTCTGCTAAATTAGTTCCTGCTGTTATTAGGGCTTCTAAAGCATTGTTTGCTTCATGTATTTCTCCTGTTATTTCTTCTCTAGCTGCTTGATTTGGTACAATAGCATCAACTACTATATCTTCTACAATTTCGGCAGTAGTAAATATAAATGGTAGTAGCGCTCTTAAACTATTCATGAATCCTGGCAAGCAACTAGAATGTTGGACGACATGATGATTATCATTATTGTTATTTTCTCTTGGAGTTGGTGTATTTTGCTTTTTAGATGTATGTTTCATAACTACCCCCTATTACACCAGCTCCAGGATGACGTATCTCTTTTGTCCCGAACTGGGTGTTATTAATAATTTAGCTAGTATATACAGTATATAATTAATAAATTAATATAAGGTTAATTTGTTAATTATATTGTTGGCGTGGGTTTTGAGGAAAATAATGGTTCAATATCAAGGATTTGAAATTTATTTGAAGTTATATTGTTTACAATAGAGTTGGTAATAGTAATTTTAGTAAGTGAGGAGTCTTCTATTTTTTTTATAGCATCTTTTGATAATACGCCGTGAGTAATATAGGCGCAAACTGAAGTAGCACCTTTTTGCATTAGTAATTGGGATGCCTTGCAGATGGTTGAAGCGCTATCTATTATATCATCGATAATAACGCAATTTTTATTTATAACATTTTGGCTGATATTATTCATATGGCAAATATTATTCTCATCTCTAATTTTATCAATGTAAGCTAAATCCAAGTTTAATTTACTTGCATATTCTTGCGCGCGGAATATTCCACCTTCATCAGGTGAGATGATCATGCAATTTGGAATTTTTTTAATATCATCTATAAATAAGGGTAAGGAAGTGATGTTATAATGTTCTATATTAAAAAAATCTGAAATTGATGTTGAATGTAAATCAAGAGTGATGATTTTGTCTATACCAGCAGCCTCAATTAAGCCAGCAACTAATTTTGCAGATATGGGGCTGTAATTATATGAAATTCGATCTTGTCGCCCGTAGCCAAAATAAGTTATGATAGCTGTTATTTTGGATGCATGCGCATTTTTAGCAGCATCAGCAATTAGTAATAATTCCATCAGATGGTCATTAGCTGGGCTTGAGATGGAGCTTATAATTACTGCTTCTTCTGAATTTAAATTTTTCTCAATTTGGATTCTAAGTTCTAAATCATTAAATCTAGTAACATCAGTATTTATATATTCACATAAAATTCTATTAGCTATTTTTTTAGCTAGATCTACGCTATTAGTTGTTGATAGAATTTTCACTTAAACATTCCAGCATTTATATTTGATATTCAGATATTCATTAATACCCAAATAAGAGCCTTCTCTTCCCATGCCAGATTGTTTAATCCCTCCAAAAGGTCCAATTTCATTAGAAATGATCGCTTCATTAATACCAACCATACCATATTCTAGAGCATCACTTACTCTATAGATTCTCGCATAATCCTTACTAAATATATAAGATGCAAGCCCATAATCTGTATCGTTAGCTAGTTTTATCACCTGATCCTCAGTTTCAAAAGGATAGATTACCATTACTGGTCCAAAAATTTCAGTAGCAGCAATCTCCATTTGATGATTTGCATCTACTAAAATTGTTGGCTGGAAAAAATATCCATCTTCTCCCGCTTTAGATCCTCCTGAAAATATTTTTGCACCTTTAGATACTGCATCTTTAATGAGGTAGGTGATTTTATCAATAGATGCTTGGTTGATTAATGGACCAATAGTAGCGTCTTTATCAAAGCAATCACCTAATTTTACTTTATTAATTTCATTTGTTAGTTTGTCGATGAATTTTTCATAGATGGTTTTTTGTAAATAGATTCTATTTGGTGATACGCAGCTTTGGCCATTATTACGAAACTTACCAGCGATCAAACAGTTAAGTGCTACATCAAGATCAGCATCATCAAAAATGATAAAAGGTGCATTGCCACCAAGCTCAAGTGACAATCTTTGGATATTACCAGCTGCTTGGGACATGAGTAATTTTCCAACCCTCGTTGAACCTGTAAAGCTGATTTTCTTGACTATTTTATTAGAAGTTAGTTCTCCTGCGATTGCTCCTGCTTCTCCTGTTACTATATTTAAAACCCCATCAGGAAATCCAGCTCTAGATGCAAGTTCTCCAAGCGCTAGTGCGGAATATGGAGTAAGTTCTGAAGGTTTGATCACAACAGTACATCCTGCTGCAAAGGCCGCACTTACTTTTCTGATAATCATACTTGATGGAAAATTCCAAGGTGTGATAATTCCCACTACTCCTACTGCTTCTGATGTTACCATTATTTTTTGATTTTTAATGGGGGAGGGGATTATCTTCCCATAAATCCTTCTTGCTTCTTCAGCAAACCATTTGACAAAAGATGCAGAATAAGCAATTTCCTTATGAGCTTCAGTAATGGTTTTTCCTTGTTCAAGCACGATGATAGTAGCTAAATCATCACGATTAGCAAGGATCAAATCATACCATTTATATAGAATATCTGCTCGATCTTTAACACTTGTCCATTTCCAGTTTTCTAGAGCCCCGTATGCATAATCAATAGCTCTTTTAGTCTCTGCTTCACCCATGTTTGGTATGGTGCCAATGACCTGTTTATTAGAAGGATTAATCACTTCTATGATGTTGTGATTATCTGCATCGCACCAACTACCTGCAATATAGGATTTTGTTCTGAATAATTTTTTATCAGCTAATTTTTCTAACATCTTATCTCTTATAATAAAAATCTGTGAATTCGCTAATTTCAAGGCTAATAGCAGCATCTAACTTATTAATTGATTCGCTGAAATATTGATCTAACATAGCGATAATTTCATGGCCTATAGAATCAACTAATTCCCTGTCTCTGCCTTTTAGGATCTTTATTTCCATATTGACAAAAGCTTTATTTAAAGTACCATCTGCAATGAAAAAAGAATCAGAAATGATAATGCGAGATTTACATGAATTAAGTTTGGTTGGGAGTTTTTCTACTAGTAAATTATGTATATTTGGTAATAATTGATTTAAGTGATCTTTTTCTAAGATATTAGAACTATGGACTATAAGTATATTAGGCATTTTTATTATCCTATATTAATTATTATTTCATGCTAGATACTATACTAAGCTCAAAACTTTATCAATAAACTTCTAAAATTAAGGCCTTATTTATGAGCAAAATAAAAAAACTAAGAAAAGCAATTTTTCCAGTAGGAGGTTTAGGTACTAGGTTTCTCCCAGCAACTAAAGCTCTTCCTAAAGAAATGTTACCAGTAAATAGTAAGCCTTTGATTCAGCATATATTTGAAGAAGCAAGAGCATCTGGTATTGAGGAATTTATATTCATTACTGGTAGAAATAAAAATGCCATTAATAATCATTTTGATCATTCATATGAATTGCAAGATATATTAGGTGAGAAAAACAAACAGTTAGAACTTGATTTAACCTCTAATTGGCTACCTGATGCAGGAAGTATTGCCTTTGTTAGGCAGTATGAGCCTTTGGGATTGGGTCACGCTATCTGGTGTGCTAGAAATTTTATTGGTGATGAGCCATTTGCTGTATTACTTGCTGATGAATTATTATTATCTGCTGAGCCTATGCTTAAAAAAATGAAAGATATCTATGACAAAAATGGTGGGAATTATGTCGGTATCATGGAAGTTGATAAGGATCAAACTTCTAATTATGGTATTATTGATACTGCTAATAAAAATGAGGATTTAGTCAAAATAACTAGCATGATTGAAAAGCCTTCAAAAGAGACTGCTCCTTCAAATCTAGCCATCATTGGTAGATATATCTTACAACCTGAAATTTTTGCACTTCTAGAAAAGGCTAGTCCTGGAGTAGGGGGGGAGATCCAAATCACTGATTCAATGAATAAGTTACTAGAGACTGATAATTTTCATGGTGTGAAATTTACTGGTAAAAGATTTGATTGCGGTAGACCAATGGGATTTTTGGAGGCAAATATCGCTTATGCTGCAGAGAATGATGCGGGTGAGTTAAAAGAGATGTTGAAGAAATATATTTGATATAGTTGTCGCAATTAGTATCAATTAACTTGCGCAATATATTCCTAATATGCTAAAATAGGATATTAGGAATATGGGATTTTATTAGTGAGGGATTAATGTATACACAAGATGATGTTCTTTCTATTAAGCAAGTTGGTGTAAATGGGCAAATTTCATTAGGTAAAGAATATGCAGGTAAGCAAGTGCAAATTTCTAAATTAGATGATGGTACAATTGTCATCAAGCCAGGTAAGTTTATACCAGATAATGAAAGATGGATACATGCAATTGAAAATAAAAGAAAAATTGATGATGCGATAGAGTGGGCTGAGAAAAACATTAGATCTAATAATTTTGATGAAATTGCTAAAAAAATAGAAAAAAATGACTGAAATTACATTGGATATGAATTGTCCTGAGTTTCAGGAAAGTTTGTTTTCTTTGGAAAAAGATGAACAAAGATCGATCTTAAATACCTTAAAAAAAATTTCAAAGCTAAGTTGGGATGATTTGCATATGGATAAGGGATTGCGTTGGGAGTTAATAAATTCCAAAAAAACCTCTAAAGGTGAAAAGTTATATTCTTTTAGGTTCTCGAAGAAATATAGAGCTCTTGCCTATAGAGATAAAAATTATCTTGTATTGCTTGGTCTGTTTACAGATCATGACGGTGCCTATCTATAGTTTGCTAGCTTTTGCCTGTTTCCACAAATCAAATAAAAGCTCAGTAGGTTGGTTTTTGAGATTATCATAACCTTGTTCTTTTGCTATTTTTTGTAATAACTCGAAACGTTTTTTGAATTTTTCAATGGTGGCGCTTAGGATAGTTTGAGGATCAAGTTTTAAGAAAAAACATAAGGCAAAGCTTGCTTGCAATAAATCTCCTGTTTCTTCCTGTAGTCTTAAACTACCTTGATCCTCTGTTATAACTTCTTTTACTTCCGCGCATTCGCTGATAATTTGATCTAAAATCATATTTGCATCTGGCCAATCAAAGCCAAAATCCCTTGCTTTTTTATCAATATCAGCTAATTGATTGATTATATCCATATTAACTTAAGCGTCTTCTAAGGCCCCAACATCGCTAGCTAAAGCAAGTTCTGCAACAGCAACGCCTTTGTTTCTAATTTGCTCTTCGATTTTATTAGCAGTTTCTGGATGTTCTCTTAGGTAAGTTTTGACATTTTCACGTCCCTGACCAATACGTACATTATCATAAGAAAACCATGAGCCAGATTTTTCAACTATACCGATTTTCACTCCTATATCGATAATTTCTCCGAGTTTAGAAATTCCTTCTCCGTACATAATGTCAAAATCTACGATTTTAAATGGAGGTGCTACTTTGTTTTTAACAATTTTAACTCTAGTTTGATTTCCTGTTACTTCTTCTTTATCTTTGATAGCACCAATTCTTCTAATATCAATCCTTACAGACGCATAGAATTTTAGAGCATTACCACCAGTAGTGGTCTCAGGACTACCAAACATCACGCCAATTTTCATTCTGATTTGATTGATGAAGATGATGATACAATTAGTTTTTGAAATAGAACCTGT
>JYHA01000014.1 GCA_000970895.1 Candidatus Arcanibacter lacustris | reverse complement strand
ATAAGTTTGATCATAGTAAAATAAGAGCAGATAATTTTGTCATAGACACCCCTCCACCTTTTGATATAATAGAACTATAAGCAAAATTAAAATAGCTGATATTTTGTTGCTCATCTCTTTGCCAAATAGGAAATGGAGCTGTGTTTAATATGGTATTAAGCTTGCTAATCTCGCTTTTTAACTTCACATTTTCAATATTAAATTTTTGTTTGATAAATACATCCTCAGTAATATCTTCAAACCATAGTAAAATAGCAATTTTTTGATATTGTTCATTTTGTACATTATGACATCTACATTGAAAGATTTTTGCTTGATCATCAGCTAATGAGAATTTTAAAGTGATTTTGTTATGTAGGCGATCAATGTCACTTTTAATGTTGGTCTCTATTAAACCATTTAGAACCTCGTAATTAGTTTCATTAATAAAGACCTTTAATGATGATAGTGATTCTTTTGGGTCGAGAGAAAGTAGTTTACTAAAATGATTGGAAAAATGTGATTTTTCGCCCTTTAGATCGTAATAATAGTAGTTATCTTCGTCTGTATTATGGTGAAGTAGTAATAGGTAATTATTATTAGCCCTGTTGCTGGAAATAATTTTCAAAATATATATTAACTGTATGACAACTACTAACGCTAATAATAATAAAAAATAACTCATTCATTTGGTCCTTTTAAATTTAGGCTGAGATAAGAAAAGCTAAATTTCTTATAGTGGATGTTATTCCACAGATGAAAAAAGTTAACAAGAGGTGAGTCATCCTGGAGTAATTTTGTCTTGATAAGGACAAAATTACGATAGGATCCACAAAGATATTTAAATCAAGATGACGACCTCTTTTTATAATGCTTCTTTTTCTTATCGCAAACTCAGGCAATATACCTAGAATATAAATAATCTAGGATTTTTTGGCAAGTAATATCCCAATCATTTGTTAATTTATTTTTAATAAATCTTCTTTTAAAAGCAATGATTACTTCTGAAGTTTGCTTATCAAAAACATCAGTAATATCAATTTTATAGCCAATAGAGGAGAGTTTTTTTTGAATATCAGAAATCCCATAATCATTATCATGATATAGAATCTCGCTTTCTGATAAAATCTCTATATCATGATAGATTCCAATATTATTATCACTGAGTAATTTCCAATCGAATAATTCACCAGGATCTTTTTTCCTGTCTGGTGCTATATCGGAATGGCCTACTATATTAATAGGTTTTATTTGGTGTTTATCTATAAGAGATTGACATATCGATATTAGCGATGACATTTGTGATTTAGTAAAATCAATATAACCATTTAAATGACCAGGATTAGCTAGTTCAATCCCAATTGAATTGTCATTTAATTTTGATTTTCCACGCCAGTAGCTAATGCCTGCATGCCAGGCTCTTTTATCATCATCTACCAACTGATAGATTATACCTTCTCTATTGATAAAATAATGAGCGCTGACTTTGGCCTTTGGGTTGCATAATAAGGCTAAAGTCTCAGCATCATCAACCATATCAGTATAATGAATCACTATAGTATCAATCACGCTTTCGCGCATGTCGTAGTTAGGCGATTGATACTTAGTTACTATTCTCATTAGATTGCTATTGCTATATGATATATACCGTCTTTTGTATCAATATAAGAATCATTAGCCTCATCTTTGGAAGTGATGATTGAAATATTGGTAGCGTTAGTTACATTTTTTAAATCATGCAATATTGGAGTTAAGTTAAGAGCTGCTAGATTATCATTAGATGAAATAGTAATTTCATGAATAGTAGTTTTTAATGATAAATTGCGATCTGACTTAAATCTTCTAACAATATCTAATATCTCTACTGCCGTATCCCCCATATTTTTATTTAACTGATGGGCAGCATAATCTTCGCTCTTAGGCCAAGAGTTTTTTGCGTGGATTGAGCCTTTTTCTTTGGCTTCTCCTGCAAATAGATGCTGATAAATCTCTTCTGTTAAATGAGGTAAGATCGGTGCAAAAAGTTTTAGTAAAGTCTCCATTGTATGATAAATAGCAATGATAGCGCTTTGTTGACCTTTTTCATCACTTTTATCTTCGTCATAAATTCTAACTTTTACTAATTCTAAATAATTGTCACAGAAGACATTCCAGAAGAAATCTTCTATAGCACAGCGAGCATTGCAATATTCAAAATTCTCAAATTCTTCAGAGGCCTTTATTATTGTTTGTTTTAAATTCTTCAGTAGCCATAAATCAATCTGTTCAAAAACATCTCCGCTTTTTATCGAATCTGCCACGCTAGTTGGGATTTTTTTAATTTTTTCAATATGAATTGCAGAAAATTTAGCTGCATTCCAAATTTTATTAACTAGCTTCTTACCGATTTTTAATAGATCTTCAGAATAAGCAGTATCAGCTCCGAGCTTTGAAGTAGATGCCCAGTAACGGATGATATCAGAACCTTTCTCATCAATTAATGATTTGGGGGTAATGACATTGCCTTTTGATTTAGACATTTTAGTTTTATCAGCAGCCAAACACCAACCACTAATCATCAAATTTTTCCAAGGAATAGTTTGCTGATGAAGCTCTGATTTTACTATAGTATAGAATGCCCAAGTTCTGATGATTTCATGAGCTTGAGGGCGAAGATCTGCAGGAAATAATCTCTCATGACGATCTAAGTCAATTGCATAATCTTTATTAATTGCAAGACTTGCAAGTTGAGGAGAAACGGAGCTAGTTGCCCAAGTATCCATTACGTCAATATCAGGTTCTACTTCATCCCGAGTATATCCTCTTGGAAGATCTGCTATCGGATCAACTGGTAAATCATCTTTATGAGCAATTAGAATCTTGCCTTCTTCGCCTGGTCTTTTTGAATACCAAGCAGGAAATGGCACGCCAAAGAATCTTTGTCTACTAATGCACCAATCCCATTTAATGCCATTAATCCAATTATCCAATCTATATTTCATATATTCTGGATGCCAATTACATTCTTCTGCTCTCTTTAAAAACTGTTCTTTTTTATCTAGAACTTTGATAAACCATTGAGGGCTAATGATAATTTCCAAAGGAAATCCTGAGCGTTCTGCGCATTTAACATGATGTTTAATTGCTATTTGCTCTTTTAGTAAGTTATTCTCTGCAAGTAATTCTAAAGTTTTTACTCTTGCTTCTTTGATTTTTAATCCATTAATTTGTTCTATATAGGATTTGGCTTTGATAAGATCGGTGCACTCCCAATCACTAGATCCCATTTGTTCTAGATTATAAATACGCCCAACTTTATTGACGATCACTCTTGTTTTTAAATTATGTTTTTTCCACCAATCAATATCGGTAATATCACCAAAGGTGCAACACATCACAAGGCCAGTACCTTTTTCAATATCTACAGCTTCATCTTCCAAAATTGGCACTTTTACGCCAAAAAGCGCAGTAATAGCATTTTGATTTTTAAATTTCTGATATCTTGTATCATTTGGATTGTAAAATACACAAACACAGGCAGCAATTAGCTCAGTTCTAGTAGTAGCTATGATTATTTCTTCCCCTGACTCGGTAGTAAATACGATATTATTCATTGTGGATTCAAATTCTAAATCTACAATATCTGCCTGTGATAAGGCCGTTTGATCGATAGGATCCCATAATACTGGTTGTGGTTTGCGGTAAGCTTGTTCTTTCTCAAATAAATCCATAAATGACATTTGAGAAATTTTACGACTATCTTCGCTAATAGTTCTATATTCTAAATTCCAATCAACACTCAAAGAGATTGATTTAAATAACTCTCTAAATTCTTGTTCTGCATCAAGAACTACCTCATTACAAATGTCGATAAATTCTTGTCTATTCATATTAACTGCTCTGATATTTTTAGTTTTCTCTACTAATCTCTCAGTTGGAAGTCCATTATCATCAAAACCAATTGGATAAAATACATTCTTTCCGTTCATTCTTTGATATCTGGCTACAAAATCAGTTTGGGTATAACTAAAAATATGCCCCATATGTAATAGGCCTGAAACAGTAGGA
>JYHA01000013.1 GCA_000970895.1 Candidatus Arcanibacter lacustris | reverse complement strand
GCAGAATATATGCTTTGAACAAACGAAACATGAACTCCGTCTGCTTTAAAACCAAAAGAAATATATAAATATTCCCAAGGAGTGAGTTGGGGTGCTGATAACAATTTTTACCCTAGGGTGATGGGAGATGTAGACGGTGACGGTAAGGCAGACATAATTGGTTTTGGCCATCAGGGAACTGAGGTAATATGGTCAAGTGGCAATGGATTTGGTGGTAATAGTTTCTTTAAAGATCTCTATTCCCATACACCATATGGCTGGACTAGTCAAAACCTATACCCAAGAGTAGTAGGCGACATTAATGGAGATGGTAAGGCGGATATTATGGGATTTGCTTATGGAGCTGTATATGCAATGACTTCTAATGGAAGAGGATTTAATGAGGCATTTGAAATAACAAATGCTAAACCATATACAGGAATTTGGAGTGAGCAAAATAAATTTCCTAGAATGCTTGCTGATGTCAATGGTGATGGATGGGATGATATTGTTGGATTTGGAATCAATCATGTGTATGTATCTTTTGCTATACCAACAACAAAAGGTGCGGAACAAGTTAAATTTACCGAGCCTCAACACGTTCTTGCAAATTTTGGTACTAGTAATGGCTGGGAATCTCAAGAACAACACCCAAGATTTATGGCTGACATCAACGGTGATAAAGAGGATGACATTGTTGGTTTCAGCGATGGAAACGTATTTATAGCATTTTCTAATGGAGCTGGTTTCGAACAACCACAAGCTTTCCCTGAATATTTCACATTTAATGGAGGCTATAACTGGAACGAGCTAGACCAAAATGGTAAATCGCTTTATGGCCGGACTGTAGCAGATATTAACGGAGACGGTAGAGCTGACATAGTGGGATTTTATGCCTGGGGTACAATAGTCATGACCTCAAACGGCAGAAGCTTTAATCCACCTTATATAGCTAACTACGAATTTTCTTATGGTTCCTGGGGAATGCCTAATGCGCAGCCAAGGATGCTAGCAGATGTCAATGGCGATAGAAAGGCTGATATAG
>JYHA01000012.1 GCA_000970895.1 Candidatus Arcanibacter lacustris | reverse complement strand
AAATTAGGCAAAACAAGTACTTAAATAATATGATAGAGCAAGATCATAGGTTTATCAAACGACGAACTAAGCCTGCTCTGGGCTATAAGTCCTTTAATGGAGCAAAACAAACAATCACAGGAATAGAAATCACTCATATGATCAAAAAAGGACAACTAAAACACGATAACCAAAATAACAAATCAATCTTCAATCAATTTATTTCACTGGTAGCATAACGTCCAGAATTTAGGAAAAGATAGCAAGTATTCAGGATTTATTTACAAACGCGACGGAACCGAAAATCTTATTGAGATAGAAAAAAATCTGGTGGATTCTTTTGCTTTCATCAATTTAGTAGGATTGCTATTTGAAAAAAAACAAGGAGATTTTAATAGAATTCATGTTGATGCTTTAAAAAACATATCATTAACTGCCAATAAACTAAAAATCTCCAGATTGATTCATATATCATCTTTAGGGATAGAAAATTCTGTAACCTCTTTGTACGCTAGAACAAAATTATTAGGCGAGCAAGGATTAAGAAAAATATTTCCATCAGCAACAATTATTAGACCAAGTGTTATTTTTGGTGCAGATGATAATTTTTACAATCAATTTGCTTTAATGGCTAAATTTTCTCCTTTTTTACCATTAATTGGCGGGGGCAAAACTAAATTCCAACCAGTTTATGTAGGTGATATAGCTTTTTCAATAATAAGAATTCTCGAAGATGTGAGTTTAAATGGTAAAGTTTTTGAATTAGCAGGTGACAAGATTTACGACTTCAAAGAAATATTATCATATATTTTAAAAACAATTGATAAAAAAAGAATTTTATTACCTATTAGCTTTAGCTTAGCCAAAATAATTGGCTTTTTAGCTCAAATTTTACCTAAACCGCCAATTACTCCTGACCAAATTGAATTATTAAAATATGATAATATCTTAAGTGGTAATTATCCAGGGTTAAAGGAACTTGGTATTTTTCCATTAACAGTTGAAGAAATCGCGCCTAAATACTTAAGGTAATATCAATATTATTATTATGAAACTTTAATTCGAGGTAACCCCACTTATAAATGGAAAAGAAATTTTTATTAAAAAAACTCGATTAATGTCTATCTGGAGTATACGTCAAAACAACATTATAAGTGATAAGCAAAAGCCGTAGTAATAGGGTTATAAAATGATTATATTGACATATATGCAAACAAGTGAAAGGATCTATATGTACATTATATAGTAAATTTAACATTTCAATATTTGACAATATATCAATTCTGATATATAATTTCCAAATGAAGCATGAAAAGTGGGAAGTATTATTTTTAAATGATAAAGTTGAAGACGAATTTTTGTCTCTAAAGCCAGACCTTAAGGCTCACTATTGGCATATCATTGATTTAGTTAAGGAATTTGGCCTTATAAGTATTGGTGTGCCGCACATAAAGCCACTAGGTAATAAACTATGGGAAATAAGGCTAAAAGGTAAAGATGATATAGCGAGAGCTATTTATACTACAATTATTGGTAAAAGAATTGTAATTTTGCATGTTTTTGTGAAAAAAACTCAAAAAACACCAAGACTGGCAATAGAACTTGCCTTAAAAAGAATGAAGGAGTTATAAAATGTTAATAAGCTTTAATGATACAGCAAAAAAATTATCAGAAGATAAAGAAGTATTAGATTCTTACAGAGAACAGGAGCCAAAGTACGCTCTTATTAGATCACTTATTAGGGCTAGAATTAACTCTGGCTTATCGCAAGAAGAATTAGCGAAAAGGATGCATACATCACAATCATCAATAGCTAGACTTGAGGGTGGAGGACAATTACCCAGTATAAATACTATTTTCAAATACGCCAAAGCAACAAATACTGTGCCAATAATTAGTTTTATTGATTCTAAAGCAGCCGCTGTTTCTCTTTGAGGGCGTAAATTAAAAAACATTATTTAGCCAGTTGCTCCCGATAGCAGTAATTCTAAATTTGTAATAACTTCACCTGTTTATAAACTACTAACTATTTTCTCATTTTTGATGTTTTATATGACTAAGTTAAGGAAGCATCTCGATATTATACTTTTCAATTGATTTAATGGAATAGTTCTATTATA
>JYHA01000011.1 GCA_000970895.1 Candidatus Arcanibacter lacustris | reverse complement strand
TATCGCTCGTTTTGTCTTAAAAAGACAAAACATCGCTCCAGGATGACGAAAGAGGCGGAGCCCCCCTCGTCGTGACCCTGCAGGGAAGACGCCTCTCTTTCTTTCTTCAACTCCTTAGGAAGGATCGCTCTCCCTTTTGTCACCCTGGAGAGGGAGCTCCACCACTCGCCCTTGTCACCCTGGGGGGAACTCCGCCACACTCCCGCGTCACCCTGGAGGGAGCCGTCAGGCGACCGATAGGGTCCATAAAAATCATCAACTTGTAAACTGTAAATCAATATGATAGGTTTTTACCTAAGGTACCATTTCTTATGAGGATTTGATATGTTCCGTCCAGCAGTTTACATTGTAACAAACAAAAAGAGAGGAACTCTCTATATCGGAGTAACCTCTAACCTAGCGAGAAGAATTTACGAACATAAAGAAGCTTTGCTTGAAGGATTTACTAAAAAACATGGTTGTAAAACCTTAGTTTATTACGAAGCCCATTCTAATATTGCATCGGCAATAGAAAGAGAGAAAAAATTAAAAAGATTACTCCGCCAGAAGAAAATTGATCTGATAGAGAGTGTAAATAAAAACTGGGAAGATAAATATTCGGAGTTGATATGATAAAAAGAGATCGTCACGCCTTAAAGGGAAGCCGTCTCCCCTCTTTCGTCATCTCTGTCACGTTTTCAGGGGGTTCGCCTCTTTCCTCACCTTAAAGGGAAGCCGTCTCCCCTCTTTTTTCGTGCCTTAAAGGGAATTCTCTCCCTTCTTTCGTCATCTCTGTCACGTTTTCAGGGGGTCCGCCTCTTTCCTCACCTTGGAGGGAAGTCTCTCCCCTCTTTTTTTGTGCCTTAAAGGGAGGTCTCTCCCCTCTTTCGTCATCTCTGTCACGTTTTCAGGGGGTCCGCCTCTTTCCTCGCCTTGGAGGGAAGTCTCTCCCCTCTTTTTTCGTGCCTTAAAGGGAGGTCTCTCC
>JYHA01000010.1 GCA_000970895.1 Candidatus Arcanibacter lacustris | reverse complement strand
CTTGTTGGTCGTGATGTCCCAAGTATCTAATAGTTACATAATTATTTATTTTTAACTTATATTACATATTATCATTGAAATAAATAATAATATGTAATATATTGTTTCCTAAACGTAACTACAAAACCTATCTTCTAAAATTAATTACTAGATTTTTATCTTAAGTCTCTCTGACAATATATTATTGGAAGGTTTTTTGTCGTAATTATAAGGCAATATGTAGTTAAGTAAAATATCTTTATAAAAAATATATTTGTTGGAAATGTAAATGAGTAAATTGATCCATCATACTGATTGTTCGGTTCCTTTGAATTATGCGTTGGTAAGTGTACTACCTTTTGTCCCTCTTGTTGCTCCTATACTTCTTTCTTATGGAGGGGTTGCTCCTTTTCCGTATCTTGAAATTTTCTCTATTGTTGCTGGAGGAGTTGTTTCATTGAATGGTTATCAATATGGAGGGCTTGATCAAACAAATAGAGAGATTGAGGCTGTTAAATCATCTGCACTAATGGCAATAAAATTCCAATATTCTTTTAGCGCTATAAAGCTGTCTATAGATATTTTGAAAGTCTTGAAGTCCGGGTGGGAAGGAGAATTGAATATTAGGGATAATATAGATTGGTATAATGCCGCAGAGTTTGTTTCTTGGTCTTTATTAAGAATGAATCCAGTAGATTCTTTACAGGTAGTTTTTAATAGAGCTATTGAAATAATATCAATGGGCAAAGATCAAAAAAATATTATTGATGTTATACCTAATAATAAATTAGTTGGTGATTATGTGTATCAGGATACTCCTGAATTAGTGCCTGCTAGTCCATTACCTGAGAGATTATCTCCTACATATTTTGTTGAATTATTAGGAAAAGATGGTTATGGTTATGGTTATGGTTGGGGTCAGTTTGTAAGTATAGATAGACAGGACTCTCCTGATTTTGATACTATCTTCTGTAGATGAATTAAACTACTTAACTAATAGCAAATCTCACAAATAATTATCCACATATTGCAAAGATACAATTTGTTAAAAATGATTTAGCTTTTAACCTTATTATTTTAAAAAAACTCTTGCATTTTTTGTGAAAGAATTTAGATGGTAGTAGACTATGCTGTTATGAATTAATTATATTATCAGCATATTTTTATAAATTATAAATTAAGAGGTTTAAAGTTGAGAGTTATTAACGCAATGTTTGGTCGCAAGAGAGGCGTCATTGAACAGACTTTTTTAAATTACTGTAACGCGTTAAGTGATCTTGGATGTGAGCTAGTAGTACTAACTTACCAAGACGCACCAACGCATGAAGAAATGCCTCAGAATGCTATCTTAAAAACGATAACTAATTTTGGTCAATGGGATCCTGTAGCTAGTTGGAAATTGAAGAAAATAATTAGAGAACTAGAGCCTGACATTATAATTGCTCATGGTAATAGAGCTTCTACTTTACTAAGTAAATCTATCACTGATGTTCCTGTAGTTTCAGTTTGTTATAATTATAATGCTAAGGCTTTAGCAGATTATGAAAATGTTATAGCAGTAACAGAAGATGTTAGAAAAACTATGATCAAAAAAGGTCTAGATGAAAATATCATTCATACTGTACCAAACTTAGTAAATATTTCTAGCACTATCCAAAAGAAAAAATTATTTGCAGGAGAAGTACCGGTAATTGGTACTATAGGAAAATTCATCAGTAAAAGAGGATTAAAATTTTTCTTACGCTCATTAGCTATTTTAAAAAACAGAGGAATTGCTTTTAAAGCGATTTTAGCAGGAGATGGCCCAGAAAGAGAATCACTCATAGAGATGGCTGCTTCTTTGAATATTTCTTCTATGGTTGAATTCCCAGCAGATATTCAAGATAGAGATCAATTTTTCTCTTCTATTGATATATTTTGCCTACCTTCTCTTCAAGAGCCATTTGGTGTGGTAGTTTTAGAAGCCTTTACTCATGCAGTAGCAGTGGTAACTACAGATACTGAAGGTCCAATTGAGATTGTTAAGCCTTATATTGATTCAATAGTAGTTGATGCGGGAGAAGATTATCCACTTGCAGATGCTTTTGAGAAATTAATTAGAAACCCGCAATTCGCAGAAAGAATAGCAGAGGCAGGTTATAATAAAGTTTCAGATTCCTATAATGTTACAACTATAGCGAATAAATTACATGCAACTCTTGGTCATATTATCAATGAGCATAAAGTAATGAAAGAAGCTACGAAGAAAGAGCAGGTTGTTTTAGCTTAGGTTTTTGTTGTTTTGAATATCAACTCTACCAACAAAACATAGCTTAAACACAAGGTTTTTTGCGCTTCTAAATGCTAAGTATGAGGTTTTTTGTACATCTAAATATGGATTTTTTTAAGTGAATCCTTCGTGAATTTGGCGTCATCCTGGAGGGAGGTTTTTCTAAAGGAAAAATCGACCGATAGGATCCAGCTTAAATCTCTAAAAGCACTGTTCGTTGTTAGAGTTGATGTGGATCCTATCGCCTAATTTGTCTTAAGAAGACAAATTAGACTCCAGGATGACGCGTATTTTCGTTTTTGTATAAAACTTTATTGGTGAAATTTTATAGACCAGAAAGAGGTGCGATAAATGGTGGGGTGTCGCTCAAGTTGGCCTAAATTGAAGGGTAAAGTGAGGGCGCGCATAATTACTTATCATAGCTCTTAAAACAACCCTCTATATGATCATCAACCATACCTATTGCTTGCATATAAGCATAAATGATAGTTGATCCCACAAAATTCATTCCTCGTTTTTTGAGATCTTTAGCTAAAGCATCTGATTCTTTAGAGCTTGTGGGAATATCCTTCATGGTTTTTGGTTTGTTAATTATAGTGTTATTATCCACAAAATTCCAAACATATTGATCAAATGAGCCAAACTCCTCTATAATAGCAAGAAAAACATGGGCATTTCTTCTACTTGAAAATATTTTTAAACGATTGCGAATTATTCCCGGATTAAGTAGCAAGGATTCAAGATCATCATCACTCATATTAGCTACTTTTACGGGATCAAATCCATGAAATACTTCTCGGTAAGTATCTCGTTTTTTAAGTATAGTCTCCCAGCTTAAACCAGCTTGGGCTCCTTCTAAGATCAACATCTCAAAATGTTTGATATCATCATGAACAGCAACTCCCCATTCTTGATCATGATATTTCACATACTCATAGTTACTGATTTTCAACCAGGGACATCTTGTCTTAGAGGTCATTCTTTTGATCTCGTAACTTATTCCAGTAATCTAGTCTTTTGATAATTTCTTTTTCATAGCCTCTTGCTTGAGGTTGATAATATTGTTTTCTGCCCATTTTTTCTGGAAAATAATTCTGACCTGAAAATGCTTCCTTAGTATCATGATCATAAATATATCCCTTACCATATCCTTGTTCTTTCATTAATTTAGTGGGGGCATTTAAGATGATAGCAGGTGGTGATTCATTATTAAATCTTTTAGCATCAGCTTTGGCAGACTTAGCAGCTAAATAAATAGCATTGGATTTAGGAGCGGATGCAAGATAGGCTCCTGCCTGCATAATGGATAAATCACCCTCAGGAGATCCTAAAAAATCATAAGCATCTTTAGCAGCGAGTGCTTGAACCAAAGCATTAGGATCGGATAATCCTATATCTTCATTGGCAATTCTCACTAATCTTCTAATTATATAATGTGGATTTTCACCAGACTCAATCATTCGAGATAGCCAGTAAAGAGTAGCATCCACATCAGAGCCTCTGATTGATTTATGAACTGCGCTAATCAGGCTATAATGAGCATCTCCAGATTTATCATAAATAGCAGCACGAGCAGTAATGCTTGCTAAAATATCGCAAGAATCTTGATTATGATCTAATTCGAATAATCTCTCACAAATTCCCAGTAAATATCTACCATCTCCTGCTGCCATCTCGTATAATTTTTCGCGATCCGCATCATCAAGTGGGAGTTTTTTTTGATAAATTTCCTCAGCCCGCAAAACTATTTTATTTAGAGCGTCAGATTCAAGACACTTTAATGTCAATATAGTAGATCTAGAAAGAAGTGCCCCATTTAACTCAAATGAAGGATTTTCAGTGGTAGCGCCAATTAAAGTAACGGTACCATCTTCTAAATATGGTAAGAAAATATCCTGAACAGTGCGATTAAAATGATGTATTTCATCGACGATTAAAATCGTATTGATATTTTCTAATTTTCTATTTTTAGCATTAGCAAATGTTTGTTTCAGATCTGATGTATTGCTAGTTACTGCTGATATGAACTCTACATGACATTTAAGGTTGCTAGCTATGATTCTGGCAATAGTTGTTTTGCCACTACCAGCAGGTCCCCAAAGAATGATATTTTGCAGTAACTTTGCATCTATCATTTTTCTAATCACTGAATTAGGGGCAAATAAATGATCCTGACCAAATATTTCATCAATATTAGTTGGTCTGATTTTATCCGCTAGTGGTTTTTGGTTGTTAGTTTTAAATAATGATTTCATGTTTTAATATTTTTACAACTCATGATAATGATAAATCGAATGTTTTATAGCGCTATTTTAAGTAAAATCTTTATGTGGGGGGTGCATAAAGTTAACAACTGTTACTAATCTCTACATTTAAAATATAACATATAAGTAGCTATTATGGAAGTACATGAGAAAAATAATTTTATGTGCTTATGGGGTGATGCGATAGGACTTTTAATATACTTTAATTTATCTCTTTAAAAATAATCACAACTCATATAGCCTAATTACAATAGCAACATATTAATTATTTCATAACGATGACTTTTCGTTAGTTTTGATTGTAGAAACTATTGACTCTAGCTAATGGATATGAGATTCTTTAGGTTATCAAGTAATTCAACTTACATTAGTTAGGTGTTTGAATATGGCAAAAATAGGAACGATTATTTCAACTTGGCTTTTTGGTAAAAAAGTTGGGCAAGATCAATTTGGCAATTGTTATTATATTTCTTCTAAGAAAAACACAGAAGGTAAGAATAAAAGAATTGTGATTTATAAAGGTCTTAGCGAGCCGAGTAAGGTGCCCTCCATGTGGCATGGCTGGCTTCATTATATGATTGATGAATTGCCAAATAATGAGCCAGGACATGATTGGGGAAAACAACATGCTCCAAATCTCACTGGAACAAAATATTCATATAAGCCAGATGCTCATAATCAGGGTAAGAAAGTTGGTGGGGATTATCAAGCCTGGAAACCATCGGAATAATTAGGAGAGAGTTAAAGAAATGAAAAAAATAACTGAAGCAATTGCAGGTTTGTTTGTATTGTTAGTTGCAGCTGGATTTGTGTTTTTTGCCTATGAAGGAGCTAATATTAAATCAAGTAGCAAGAATTATCCCTTGATAGCCAAATTTTCTCAGGCAGATGGCATAACAATTGGTACAGATGTTAGGATTAGCGGAGTTAAGGTTGGTCATGTTGAAAAAGAATATCTTGATATGAGTAGTTTTAGAGCTGTTGTGGAAATATCCTTAGATCCTGCTATTAAACTACCTGCTGATTCTTCCATACAGATTGTAAGCGATGGTCTGTTAGGTGGTAAATATTTGTCTATTGGCATTGGCTCTGATGATAAGATATTAGCAAGTGGTGGAGAGATTCAATATACTCAATCTTCTGTTAATTTAGAAGCATTGATTGGTAAGATGATTTTCAGTAATCCTGATCACGCTGCCAAGTAATATAATTTACTCCAGCGCCCCAAGGCAACGATAAGAGATGGTGCGTCATCCTGGAGTTTTAATTTTTTCTAAAGGAAAAATTAAAGCGATAGGATCCACAGCAATTACTAGCATAATCAATTAATTTAAAAGATTAAAGATGGATCCTATCGTAATTTGATCTTTAAAAAGACCAAATTACTCCAGGATGACGCAAGTGGGGTTGTTGTTATCTTGGGGCTTTAAGTTATTATGGCTAGGGTAGCATGAATGTTTAAGTAAATCCAATATCAATGACTCCAAGGTAAGTATGTCTATGTTAAATAACTCCAAGGTAAATAGTGACTAGTTTAGAAGCAACCACTCCAGAAAAACAAGAATATTCTGTTACTGAAATTTCCAATATCCTAAAAAGAAAAGTAGAATTGGAATTTAGCCAAGTAAGGGTGAGGGGGGAGATTTCTGGATTAAAGATAGCCCCTTCAGGTCATATTTATTTTTCTATTAAAGATAATGAAGCGGTGATGGCTGCTATTTGTTGGCGGGGTGTGGCTAGTAAATTATCAATAAAGCTAGAAGAAGGGATGGAAATTATCTGTATAGGATCAATTACCACTTATCCTATGCAATCTAAATATCAAATCATCGTCAATCAATTTCAAATTTCAGGTGAAGGTGCCTTAATGGCGCTTTTACTAAAGCGCAAAGAACAGCTTGCCAAAGAAGGTTTGTTTGATCTTGCAAAAAAGAAAAAATTACCATTCTTACCTTCTAAAATTGGTATTGTTACTTCTCCCACAGGTGCAGTAATCAGAGATATGATCCATAGACTTAGTGACAGAATGCCAGTTCATGTTTTGCTTTGGCCAGTATTGGTGCAAGGTGATCAGGCAGCAAGTCAAATTGCTAGCGCAATTGATGGGTTTAATCAGATGGCATCCCCACCTGATTTGATCATTGTTGCGAGAGGAGGGGGTTCTATTGAGGATCTATGGGCATTTAATGAAGAAATAGTAGTGAGAGCTGCCTATAATTCTAAAATTCCATTAATATCAGCGGTAGGTCATGAAACTGATACAACCTTAATTGATTATGCTAGTGACCTTAGAGCTCCAACTCCAAGCGCTGCTGCTGAAATGGCGGTTCCTGTAAAGGCCGATCTATTGTTGATGATAAATGATAAAAAAAGAAGGATAGATCATTTAGTAGCTCAAATTATTAACAATAAAAAAACTTATCTTAATTCAATTACTAGAATTATTTTTGCAAATAACAATTTGATGATTGGTGCTGTGCAGAAACTAGATCATCTCTCAATGAGATTTGAAAGATCGGTGCTTTCATATTTACTTGATAAAAATAATTATTTAAAATTGATGGTTTCGAAGATTAAAAAACCTTTGCAACTTATTGAAAATCATTATAATAAATTAAATTATAACTTTATGATATTAGCAAAAACTGCTAATAATTCCTTGAAAAATAATCAAGATAAATTGATCTATCTTAGTTCATTGCTCGAGAGTTATAATTATAAAAAAACATTACAGAGAGGTTTTTCAGTACTTAGATCAAATGATAATAAGCTGATTAAATCGATTGATCAAATCCAGGAAAATAATCAATACCAACTCGAATTAAAAGATGGTGTGAGAATAATGATCGCCACAGGTAAATAAATGAAAAATTCAAAACAAATTACCAGTCTAAAAGAGATTAAAAATCAATATGATGCATTTATTGTAGATATTTGGGGGGTGGTTTATGATGGAGTTAATGCTTATGATGGGGTTGTTGATTCATTGAATGAGATTATTAATTCTGAAAAACCATTATTGTTTTTATCTAATGCGCCTCGTCCGAGCAATGTTACAAGAGAAAAATTAATAGAGCTTGGTATTAATATGGATAGAGCTAAAATCTATACATCTGGTGATTTATGTATCGAAGGTTTGAAATCATGGGATGATGAGGTTTTTCGTAATTTAGGAAAGAAATTCTACCATCTAGGAGAGGTAAGAAACAAAGATATTTTAGCTGGCCTTAATTTGGTTTCTGAAGGTAATATCGAAACTGCTGATTTTATATTACTTAGTATTTATCTGG
>JYHA01000009.1 GCA_000970895.1 Candidatus Arcanibacter lacustris | reverse complement strand
TACTAATAAACCAGGTCTTCCTCTGGCTGTTATTACCGCAGATTGCGTTCCTATCATCATGCTTTATATTTAATTTGGAATTAGATTGAGAGAACTTGTTATGAACAGCAATATATTTATAATAACTTGAAAAATAACAATAAGCTTCCGTTAAAAAGAATATTACCAAAATTAAAAAAGAAACTTTCAATATCAAATATAGGGAGTTTTTAATATATTTCATCATACTACCCCCCAATTTTTTACACAAAAGACAAAACTTCTCGTACTGAGATGACGAGACTCTGAGGTATCGTATAAAAAGTGTGGGGCAGTATGATATTTCATCAACTTTCCAATTTAAATATTATCAACGTGACTTTATATATGCATCGCAATATCTAGCAAATATTTGGAAAAATTTTTTGATTGACTTAGCCTCAAATCTCGTAAAATATTCACTTGATTTTTTATGTTCTAGTATATAAGAATATTTATTATTATCTTTAACATTCAACAGAGACAATATTGCCTGCTCATGGCGATGAGCTATAAAATCATCATACTCGTCACCATTAACACTCTTCATATCAGTCACTATTCTCTCATCAGATGCATATTCTATCCATTTTTTTACAAATTCTCTATTTTTTTCATTGTTTTTAATAAATACATAACCAGCTTCAAGCTGAGTATAATTTTTATATATCTCTGGATCTACACCCATAAAAATATAAGCATCTTTTTTGGTATATGGTAAATTTGTATGAAAATTATAGAATAAAATTCGATCATATTTAGAAAACAACTCAACCAAAGGCGATATATCCTTTTTTAATTGCAAATCACCATCTAAATACAAGATAAGGCTATTTTCTGGCAATCTTTTCATTGCATCTAAAATTATATAGGGCTTCCATAGCCAATAGCCCGCACCTTTTTTTTGATCCAATATCTTAGAATGTTTTTGATAAAATTCATAATCAATGTCATTAGGCCAGTAGGTAAAAATCCTATTGATACCGTGATCATTTAAGGATTGATTAAGCAAAGCCCTATTTAGATAATAAACTAAAGGCCCACCAGCATAGTTAACTACCGTGACATTATCATGTTTAGTCAATCTACTAGCTTCAGATTGACCAAACTTATTATGAGCATCAATATATTTATCAATCTTATTATTCCAGACAACATATCTATAACTGAAATAAATGATAAAAATTGAAAAAATTAACAAACATACCTTTAATAAATTACGGATATGTTTGCTATAATCAAACAACATGCTTTATTTTCTTCTTCTTAAAAAAGCAGGAACATCTAAAGAAGCCTCTTCATTATCATCTCTTGTCTCATGAGCTTTTTCATAAAGATGTTCTTCTTCATCGCTATATGATTTCAGACCTACTGAATATGCCATTCTATCAAGCAAACTAATTGGCTTACGAACCACTTCTTTTTTATCAGTAACATGCGCAGAAGATGATAATTTACTTGGTCTTATATCCTCATCGATCGCTGAATTTAAATTATATACTGGCTCATCTTGCTCTTCTTCATAATCACTCTGATCTTCTTCTGAAAACTCATCTTGATCATATTCAGATTCATCATCTTGGCTCAAATTAAATCTAAGACTAGGAGCATCTTCAGCATAATCATCATTAGCATCAGGAATAGTTGCAAATCTTGTTTCTTCTTTTGGTTTTGGATCTGCAAAATTCACCGTATATTTATTAGGAACAATTTTTTGATCATTAAACCCATCTATACCAGTTGCAACAACTGAAACTCTAATTTTACCTTCTAAATCAGGATTAAAGGTCGAACCAAAAATAATATTAGCATTAGGATCAACTTCATCACGAATTCTATTAGCCGCCTCATCAACTTCAAATAATGTCATATCAGGACCGCCAGTGATGTTAATTAACACTCCTTTAGCACCTTTCATTGAACAATTATCAAGCAATGGATTTGAAATTGCTGCTTCTGCTGCAATAATTGCCCTATTTTCGCCAGTTGCCTCTCCTGTTCCCATCATGGCCTTACCCATTTCACTCATCACCGCTCTGATATCTGCGAAATCAAGATTAATTAATCCTGGCATAATCATCAAATCAGTCACACCTCTAACACCAGCATGGAGAACGTCATCAGCCATTTTAAAAGCATCAGCAAAAGTAGTTTTATCATTAGCAAGCCTAAAGAGATTTTGATTAGGAATCACAATCAAAGTATCAACATATTTTTGCAATTCACTAAGACCAAGCTCAGCTATTTTCATTCTATGAGCACCTTCAAAATGGAAAGGCTTAGTCACAACACCAACAGTCAAAATTCCATTTTCTTTAGCAACTTTTGCAATCACAGGCGCTGCACCTGTTCCTGTTCCACCGCCCATACCAGCAGTAATAAATACCATATTACTACCGCTTAAATTTTCCATGATCTGTTCCATAGCTTCATCAGCAGAAGCACGACCTATATCTGGAGAAGCACCAGCTCCAAGTCCACGAGTTATATTTTCACCTAATTGTATCTTTCTCTCAGCCAATGAATATTCCAATGCTTGAGCATCAGTATTAGCCACTACAAACCTAGCGCCCTCTAAATTAGCGCTAATCATATTATTGACCGCATTAGCACCAGCACCACCCACACCAAACACAGTAATACATGGTTTCAAGATTATATTTTCTGGGACACGTAGATTTAAACTCATATTTTTTTCCTTCTGATTCTTAAACTAATTAGGTTATCAAGACCAATTTATAATTCTAATATTGTATATATAAACTATTTTACTGAAAATTTATAGCAATAATAGCAATATTATTACCGTTATATAGAGTTTTTTTTAAGACAGATCTCCTATAACTAAAAAATCTATCTTCATTAGAAAAAGTATCAAGCTTAATATTATGTATTTTATTTATATATTTAAATAACTTAGAATGCGTATAGGCTGGCAAATCAAACATATAATGATTTTCATTTACCGAGTTGGTAAAAAATTTATTATTAGTTTCTGACTCACTCATAAAATTAGTAAAGAAGTCATTATCCACTTCATAAGATTCTTGTAAAATACAAGGACCTATCGAAGCTGTTATATTTTCTGGATTTGCTCCTAATTTTTCCATAGCTTCAATTGTATTAAAAATAAGATCAGACCTAGCGCCCCTCCAACCAGCATGAATGGCAGCTATTACATTATTTTTCTGATCTGCAAGTAA
>JYHA01000008.1 GCA_000970895.1 Candidatus Arcanibacter lacustris | reverse complement strand
TTACCAATGACTATACTAAGTAGTACTATATATAAAACAACTAATCTCACCTATCAAATGCTAACGGTAATATTATTACTGCTAGTCAAATTGCAAGTAAAGTCATCTCTAGTAATCCTGATTTAATTATAGCAATTGCAACTCCAAGTGCTCAAACTATTGTCAAAGCATCTAAAAACACTAATATTCCTATATTATTTGCGACCGTTACTGATCCAATTGGTGCTGGGCTAGTAACTTCTTTGCATAAACCCGGAGGAAATGTAAGTGGTACTAGAAATAGCTCGCCCTTAAAAGAGCAATTAGCTTTGGCTCTTAGCCTTGTACCTGGTTTAAAGAATATTGGTGTGGTTCTTAATATGTCTGAATCTAATTCGGTATATATGTTAGAAAAACTCCAAGAAGCAGCGAGAAATTTTGCTATTGAAGTAAAATATAAGGCTGTTGCTAATTCTGCTGATATTAAGTTGGCTACTGAGACTTTGGCGGATAATGTAGATGCTTTTTTTCTGCTTCAAGATAGTACTGTGGCAAGTTCTTTGCCTTCTCTAATAAAATCTGCAACTAAATATAAAAAGCCAGTTATTTCATCTTACGTAGAGGCTGTAGAGATTGGGGCGCTGGGAGGGTTAGCTTTTGATGAGTATAATATTGGTATTCAGACTGGGAAGATGGCTTTACGCGTTCTAGAGGGGGCTAGTATAGGGAATATGGATGTAGAAGATCCAGAAAAAATCGACCTAGTAATTAATCAAAAGCAAGCGAAAGAGCTTGGTATTAAGATTCCTGAGGATATCATCAAAAAAGCCAATTTAATTTATTGACAATTTTGTCCTGCTGTTATATTGTCATGCTGTAGTGTAACAACGCAACAAGGATGTGATTATGGATAAAAACCTACATAGCTTATATGAAGCAATTTTACAGTTGCAAACCACTGAAGAATGCGAAGCTTTTTTTAAAGATATATGTACTCCAAAAGAGATAAAGGATTTACAAGATCGTTGGCGTACTGCTCAGCTTTTGGCAGCAAAAGAATTATCTTATAGGGAGATTCAAAAACTAACTGGGGTAAGCTTGGCAACAATTACTAGGGTAGCGAGATTTTTATCTTATGAGACTTATTGTGGTTATAAGCTTGTAATTGATAGACTAAGAGATAATGGAGAATA
>JYHA01000007.1 GCA_000970895.1 Candidatus Arcanibacter lacustris | reverse complement strand
GAAGGGGTAGTTCTCCAGTTGTCATCCTTCGGCTAGAAGAACTTATCGAACCAGAGGTGAGATTGAGTATCGCCCTTGAGCCGAAGGATGACAACTGGTCTGATATCTTTTTCTTGTTCTCAAGTCTGCGTAGCTTGTAACCTTGCTCACTAAAATATCAAGGTTACAAGACTTTAATTATATTACCAAGTCAAAGATTCTAATGCCTCTGGAATGATGCATCCAG
This sequence comes from Candidatus Arcanibacter lacustris, assembly GCA_000970895.1. Taxonomy (GTDB): domain Bacteria; phylum Pseudomonadota; class Alphaproteobacteria; order Rickettsiales; family Arcanibacteraceae; genus Arcanibacter; species Arcanibacter lacustris. The sequence continues at coordinate 8,913 of JYHA01000007.1, read as the reverse complement.
CGCAATCGGTTGTTAACGTTAAGGTGCCTGCAAGATTTTCTTTATATTCATAAACATTATTAGTTTCATGAAGAAGACCTGTTGGGGCAACAACATTGGCAATAGGAATTTTATATATAGGTTTTGATTCACCATTATTAAAATTAGCCACAAGATGGCCGTTTCTATCAAAGTTAGCGGATGATAAAAATCCAATAATATTTCCATCTTGACTAATAAAGTTTGAATTAAAAGGACTATCTGCTTGAGATAATCCATTTAACTGACCTCCATTATTAGCGCCAACGGCTCTTGCCTCCACACCTGCGGTCCCCCAATTAAATGTTACGTTGGAAGGGTTGGCTCCATTTGCCCAATTGATTGATATAGTTGAGACCAAGGAGTTGGTGATGCTCTTTAAAGTACCATCACCATTAAATTCTATCAAGCCGCTTGCAATTTGATTATAAGGATTACTTGAGATAATATCAGATGATTTGTGAGTATATATTTCTGCTGCCCATTTGTTGTTAGCAACTTTTACAAAGCTAACTTGAAAATCATGCTGGGTTCCAAGAGAATCATACATTTGAATTGGAACAGTATAAGCAGCATTAACCTTACCACTTGCTATATTTTCTCCTGTAAGCCCTGTAAAATCATATCTTTGGGAGGTAACGCCTTCTTTGAGACCCAATGTGGATAAAATACTTGCTGTAGTGGGGTTGTTAGATAGAGAGCCAGCGCTTGCAGAAACTGCCAAAGTACCAAAAGGATCTGTTGTATAAAATTCAAGTTTTGTGTTACCAAGTGGGCTGGCTTCTTCAGTAGATAAGCCATTGGTAGCACTAATCAGGTTTTTTAAACCTGCTAGAGTTGAAAATCTATTTGCAGCAGCTGGAATTATAATATTTGCATGATCTTTGTCTTTGGCATTAAATAAATCATGGACGAATGTTCCTGTATTGTCTGATATGCTCCAGCTCTGAGTGGCATCTCTAGGTCCAAAATATAAATGGTTAGTTGATTTGTCGATTTTGGCACTCATCCCATAAGTTTGATTTATTGCATCAGCTAAAGAAACAAGATTATTAAATTGACCAGCAGCAGTATTTGGAGTATTTGGCTCGTAAGTAAAGGTCGTAGTATCATAATTAGCAGTGATAGAAAAATTCCATCCTTCTTTAGCGTTATTAAATCTATCAGTAGCAGTTGAAGCACCTAAGATACCAGAACTAATATTTTCACTAGCTAAAAATCCACCATAACTATAAGTGTATGGAGTGTTAGTACTAGAAGCTAGGGTAATTGAATCACCATGATTGAGACTATTTTCGTAAGAAATAATGTCATACTCAGTATTGCCATAATTTGAGCTCGAGCTATCGAATGAAATTACTTGACTTGCTCCTTTTAAAATATAGTGTGAGGATTTTAAATTTAAACCCAAGGCAACTTCGGTAGTAGGAACTGAAAGAGGTGGAAGATTTTGGAGATTTACAGTTGATAGTTGGCTTGCTTGATTACCTTGATAATCTAATTTATAGCCAAGTAATTTCGTGCCATCTGAATTAATTAAATCCCCATTTCTATTTGCCACCCAATCACCTTTTCTAGTTAGATAGGTTTTATTTGGTACATAATCATCTTTGACTATAAAAAATCCTTTTCCCAAAATTGCTGTATCAAAACTATTATGAGTATTTTGTATTTCGCCTTGCAGCCCTGTCGGCAACAGTTTGTTAGTTGCTTCTAGTTCTTTGTTAAAGCAATATTTAGCAGAAGAGATAATTTCTAGCTTAGATGATTCTGCTGAATTATCGATACATTTGATAAAATCACGTTTGATGTTATTTTTAAAATATTCTGTTAAATCATAGTTCGACATTAATTCTCTCATTGATTAGATGTTTTAATTTAGTGCTTGGGTTTGACCAAAAAGCACTAACCAAGCTACATATTTTCATCAAACAATTAATAATCAGTTAATAAAGGGGGGGGTGGATTATTTAGGTAAATATTTAATTAGAGACTGGCTTAGGCTCATTAAAGAGGCGTTGTTAGTCCAGATTAACCAGCAACTGATTTTCTTATCTGGGTAAATTTCTTTCATTAGCATCTGATAGGAAGCCATTTGTTGTAAGTAATTGGGATGAACTTCATCCTCGCTTTTGGCAACGATAGAATCACTTTTATAATCAATTATCATTACTTCATCTTCGAGTATTACTAGCCTATCAATTTTACCCGATATGATAAATTTATCTCCCACAACTCCTGTAACGCTTGCTTCTGCTTTGGAATTGGGGCCAAATATTATCTCAAATTCTTTAGTTTCTAATAGTTTGATATATTGGTTATAGATTGTATACTTAGTTGCCTGATCAAGATCTGCCCCATATTGATTTATGAATTTATGGATAGTATTTGTATCTTTTTGAATTATAGAGGAAAATTCCAGTAGTTTGTGGATTATATTGCCTTTTTTTAATTCATTATGACCCATTGAACTATAGTTAAATTGATTATCTGTTGAAATTTTGGTTGATGCAATAATTTGTTTTAAAGGTAGTGGTTCTTTTGGTGGATCTCTAAATAAAAATTCAGGTAGACTTAGACTGATATTATCTATTTTGTTGTTAGTATCATTATTAATTACATCTGTTAATTGATCGGATTCAATAACATAAGCAGCCTGATTTGTTAAATAGGGTGTAAAATCATTACCCACTTCAAATATAAATTCTTTGGCGATAGTCTTCATAGTTGATTCTATAATTCTATACCAACAATTATTTGAAATTTGCTGAGAATTTTTATAGCCACAGATAATTAATTGATCTTCTGCTCTTGTGAGTGCTACATATAATAATCTCAAATATTCATTATATTCTTCTTTGGATTTTTTTGCCCTGAGACTTAGGCAATATTTATTATAATTTGCAATCTTCCCTGGCCAAATCACTAAGTCAGTATAAATTAGCTTATCAAAAGAATTAGGAACAGATACAGTGTCCGCTAAAATTACAATTGGGGCTTGTAGTCCTTTTGATGCATGAATAGTCATGATTCTGATTTGGCCCAAACTACTTTCTAGATCACGTTTAATATCAATAGTGCTGCTTCTAAACCATTTAACAAAATTTTGTAAAGATGGAATATTATCTTTTTCAAATGATAAGCTTAGATTGATGAATTCATCGATTGGATCATTTACTTCTTCGCCAAGTCTTGCGCATAGTTTTTTACGCCCATCTATCACTTCAATAATATAGCTAAATAAGGCAAAGGGTGAGTTGTTTTTAGCTCTATAGATTAGTTCTTTTAATGAGTTATAAACCTCTAAATGTTTCGGATTGCTTTTTAAGCTATGCCAAAGAGTGCTATCTCTTCCTATCGCAAGCTCCATCAGATTTTCTTCAGAGAGATTGAATAATGGGGATTTAAGCACGCAAGCAAGAGATAAATCATCGCTTTGGAGTAATAGAAAATCAGCTAGTGCCATCAAATCCATAATGGCTATATTATCTGCGATTTTCATCCGGTCAATACCAGCTACTTTGATATTTCGTTTTTTTAGTTCCTTAACCAAATTATCTGTAAGCTCGTTCCTTCTTCTAACTAAAATCATAATATCACCCTCTGTGATGGGTCTATTTTTTGATTTTAATATTTTCTTATTACTAATCCAATCTTCGATGTTGGTGGCTATTAACTGGGCAAGCTTTAAAGATGGTGAATGTTTGATTTTACGTTCGATAGGCAGTAGCCAATGTTCGTTATTTTCTTTAGTTTCAACTTGAACTAAGGGCCATAATGTAACGCTTCCTGCTTGCTTTTCTCTAAAAGATCTGTGGATGATTTCTGATTTATTGGCAGTAACAGCAGTAGCTAATTCTGGTGACTTAAATATCTCATCTACTAGTTTTAAGATAGGTGCTGTTGATCTATAACAAGTTTCTAGATTGATATTTTCGACAAATTGGTTGAAATATCTATGCATCTCATTAAAGTTTTTAGGATCTGCTCCTTGAAAACTAAAAATGGATTGTTTTTCATCGCCAACTACAAATAAAGTACGATTATTACTTTCAAGACCTTGGCTTGCGAAAAATTCTGCACATAGGCTTTCAATGATCTGCCATTGTTCTTTACTTGTATCTTGTGCCTCATCAACTAATATGTGATCAATACCTCCATCTAATTTATATAATACCCAGTCTCTTGAGTTGTTGTTGGTGAGTAAATTATTGGTGATGCTGATTAAATCTCCATAATCAAGTAGTGATTTATTATTTTTAAGTAATTGATATTGATCGATAAAGCTTTTAGCCAACATCAGGAAACATTGAGTATGTTTAATTATTTTGAGTGAATTTAATTTCTCTTGATGGGTAAGTATTAATTCTTGCCATTTTGCAACTAGTTCTTCTGCTTGTGGAAATTTGATCGAATTTGCTTTGCTGACTAATTTACGAGGTGTGTTTTCCTTAGTTAAGAAGATATTTTTTAGAGAACCATAATCATGTATATTTGTTTCTAATAAATTATAAAGCTCGTTTTCTTTAGCAGGGGGTAAAATATCAAGCAATAAAACAAGTTCATTGCGATTGTCTCTTATATAATCTTCTAAGTTACTATCATCTTGATCTATATTAAATCTTTTGGCTAATTCTTCTATGATAGACTCTACAGAAAAATCATAACTTGCAAGTATGTTTGATATCTCAGATTTGCCTGCAATAATTTCTCTGATTAATTCATCAAAGCTAGTTTCATAAAGTTGCCAGGAAATATATTGGATAATTTCTTTTAGATCTTCTTTTTCTAAAATTTGCATTTTAGCTTCTTGCAAAAATGTCTCTGAAGTTGCCTCATCAATAATTTTGTAATTATTGGCAATATTTGCCTCAATTGGAAATCTCTTTAAGATAGATTGACAAAATGAGTGAATAGTTTGGATTTTAATACCATCGTTAGAGTCAAGTATTAGAGAAAATAACCTTCTTGCTATGGTTATGTTATTACTTTCTGGTGTTTTTCCAGTAAGTGTTGTAAGTTTTTGGATTAAGTTTTCTTGATCAAGTACTGCCCATGAGGCTAATTCATTATTAATACGGTTAGACATCTCAGCAGAGGCAGCTTTAGTAAAGGTAATGCACAGAATCTTACTAGGGTGATTGCCATCTAATAGTAATCTCAATACTCTGTCAGTTAGGATTTTGGTTTTTCCAGTCCCAGCAGATGCACTAACCCATACTGAATGATTTGGATCTGATGCTATAAATTGATTAGTCATAATATTTAAAGGGGCTTAAAAAACCATTTATTGCTAGATTTAGTTTCTCTGAAATTTTGCCAATCAAATGGTTGGTTAAATGAAAATAATGCAGCTGATGCAGGGCTCATACCAACAGAAAGTTGCATAAGATCTCCCTTGGAAATATCAGAATTATTAGCGCAAGCAGTAACTAGCTGAGAAATAGAAGGATTGTGACCAACGATCATCACATTTGTATATTGATTATCAATTGATTCTATCATGGTGATAATTTCATCACGAGAAGATAAATATAAATCATCTATAACTTGTAATTTTATATCTTTGTTTAAATGGCTTATAATGTTTAGAGCAGTATCATGAGATCTTTTGGCATTAGAGCAAATAATTAATTGAGGGATGGTGTGATTCTTCATGGAATCAGCAAGGTCTTTACAATCACTTATTCCTTTTGAAGTGAGTGATCTGTCTTGGTCATCTATTTCTTCATTAAATTCAGCCTTGGCATGTCTTGCAATAAATATATTCTTCACCAAATCCTCAGGAATAAATTAATTTTCATAGGAATCAGTCACGAATTTGTGGCTGAGTTATGGAGCTATCCTAGTGAAAAACAATGTAAAAGTCAATCATGATTTGAAGTAATTTGACAGTTTCCTTGTGTGACTACTTCTACTTCTTCATAGATTGCCACTGAGTAATCTGGTTTTATTTCTGTTTGAACGAAAGTGTCATTATCATAGCTAACTTCATAATTATAAAATAAGCTATTATTTATTGGGTGTTTGTCAAATGAAAAAATAGTAACATTTGGTAGATAGAAATTAATAGCAGTTTGTATTTCCTTAACTGAGCGAGAATCTAATCCTGTAAATGTTTCATCCATGATGATGATGTCTGCGTTATGTAAAATAGCTCGAATAATCAATGACTTTTTAGCTTGTTCAGGCTTTAGTTTGAAATTATGATTATGTAAATCTGAAATGGCTTCTATATGGTCGTTTTTACCATTTGTAAACTTGGAAAAAAGATCGATAATTTTTATTCTCAAGTCTTTCACCTCTTCTTCTGAAAGATTGTCTAATCTTTTGGGAAAATATATCGATTCCAATAGTGTTAAACCTTCTGGAAAATAAGGATTCTGATCTATGTAAATAGTAGTTAGATCTTGCCCAGTTGGCTTGGGAATTGAAATTACTCCAGAGCTACTAAAAGGTGTAAATAATGCTTTTTTTAGGTTTTTAAAAAAATAAACTAAGGTATGATCCCTGATGAGGTGTTTTTTTGATAAATTAAAAGCTAGGTTTTCTACATGTATGATGGTCAAATTTCCTTTATAGACTGAATAATTACTATATATAATTTCGTTGTCTTGGTAGTTGGTTGTATAGATAGTCGGGTTTTCTTCTGGTTTATTAATAATGTTGTAAAAAGATTCAAGATTGAATAAGGATATTTCTTCTTTGGTGGTGCCTATTTTTGATCGTATATTATACAAATTAAAAAGCATTATTTGGTTGGTAGAAGATAAAATATTAAACAGAGACATTGTAAATAATTCGGGGGACTGCGTAAATTTAAAGAATAAGTAAGGAGAGCCAATAACAACATAATATAAATATTCATATTGTTTTAGGCTTTCTATGTCGATAGGAATGTTAGTTTCTTCGGTGTATAGTTGACTTTTGCTACATGTAATATTTATTTGTTTATCAAAGATGTGGTTTAGGCCATCTCCTAATTTTATAGATTCAATGTTATTGGCAATGCTATAACTAATCTGTTTTTCTAAAGCTTCCATGGCTGATAATTCTTTGCTAATTTTTCTAGAATGATCTAAGTATCGTTGTAAAAAAATCTGTATAATGGGTGAAGCAATTGCATTATATATAAATAATTCCGGTATATTGCTCATTACCATTTGATATGAAGACAAAGATTTAATTGAGTCGGCGGCTATTTCGTTGACCTTAAAGGCCACTCCGAAGGCATTGCTAATATCCTTATTATGTTGAATGAAGATATCTTTGTGGGAGCTTAATAAAGTTTTTCCTTGGTGGTCTTGCTCATAATTTTTTGTAATATTTTGGCTATTATTAATTAATATAGTCTGTATTTTTTGTCTTTCTTTGCTGACGTATTTTTTAAGATAGCTATCTGAAAAAATCCTAAGGCCAAATAAAGCACTGAATTTAAAAACTCCCCAAGCATAATTTTTTGTAGAGTCATGTATTATTTCCGATATTATTTCCGATGATATTTGTTTCATTTGTTCTACGTTGCTTCCTTGGTTTGGAAATCTTTCTTTACATTTCTTATCGATTTTTTCCAATAAAACAGCTGAGGGTTGTCTCTTAATTAGCGGCATAGGTTCTGTTTCTTCTGTTTTTTGTTTGAAAATTACATCAAGTATTTGTTGAAAAGTTATGGACTGCAATACTTCAAAAGGGAGTTTGTCTCTAATTACAAACTTTGAAAAAATATCATTAATATTATCTCCCAATAAATATCGAGTTATTATGTAGTTTATCCCTTCATTAGCAATGCTAAGGGCGAAGATTTTAATATATGAAGTTTGAAAATTATTTTCATAAATTTTATATAAATAATTTCCTATTGTCACGTGAGCATTAGATGGATTTTTACATAGATCTTGATATAATTTATTTCTATTATCTGTTGAGAGGGCGTTGTCTTTGTCGTATATCTTGTTAATCAAGCTTAGCGCTTGCATTGGGACTAGTGTCTTTTCTTTGAAATCTAAAAAATCATTAGCAAAATGAGTTTGGAAGGCAGGAAGTATGTATATAAGTGCGTTAGCCATTCTATCAATATTTCCATCAACATCTTTCATAGGAAGTGTAGCTTTAAATATGGCTTTAACGGTCAATGTAGTGCCTTTAATACCGTATGCAAATAAATGATGCCAATATGAGTATAAAGACAAGTAATTTTTGTTATAATATTGGTTGTTGATTAAATATTGGTCTATAATTGAGATTGAGCCAGTTGAAATTAAGCCTTGCAATCCTCCGTTAATATATCCAGTGGAGCCAGTATATGCTATTGTAAATGTGGAAGTTAGAGAAAATGAGCTGCTTAACGATGATTGTTGTAAATATTCAAGGACTTTAGTATATGCTGTTGTAAATGTAGGGGTTAAGTAGTTATCTTGATCACTACTTGTTACATTCGTTACATTGCCACTCATTTGTTTTTCCTTAATAAATTTACAAAGACTTAAACTTCTTCAAGCGGAATATATATTGATTTAATTTTTTATCAAGCTAAAATTAATAACGTAAAATAAATAAATTAAGTAGTGATAAAGAGAAATGACTTTTTTAAAATCTTCTGAAATAAAGCTAACTCATGGCTTTTTTGGTAAGGGCTTAGACCATAGCACTTATAAATATGTAAATAGGCTTGAAGAAAAAGTCAGCGAAGAGATGATTATCAATAATAGAAAATTAGCATTAAAGCAACTTGGCTTAGATATTGATAATCTATGTATATTGAAGCAAGTTCATAGTGATAAGGTGGTGGTGGTTGATGATTTTTTTGAGTTCGGAGCAGAACCAGAGGCCGATGCATTAGTTACTAATAAACCAGGTCTTCCTCTGGCTGTTATTACCGCAGATTGCGTTCCTATC
>JYHA01000006.1 GCA_000970895.1 Candidatus Arcanibacter lacustris | reverse complement strand
TCTGGTTCGATAAGTTCTTCTAGCCGAAGGATGACAACTGGAGAACTACCCCTTCCTTATCCTCGGAGCCAAAACAAGATACAACAAAATCAATCTTTGTATAAATATCACATATATTTATATCATAATTAATTATTTAGTTTATTATTAATTAAATACTATTGTTATTTAGTTTGTAATTATTTATAACTAATATATTATATATAATTGGATTTTGAATTTTGAGAATATTTTTTTTAGTAATATTATTTTATCAGATTATTGGTTATGCTTATGCAGACCAAATCATTAATTCTATCTCAACTAAAGATAATGATTTTGTTTTAGAATTTAATGCCAAACCTCAATATAAAGTATTTACGCTAGATAATCCAAATAGATTGGTAATTGACTTAAAAAACTGCAAAGAAAGTAAAAGTTTCAAAAAACAATTTCAACATCATTTAATAAAATCAGTAAGAACAGCCATAAGGGATCAGAAAAATTTACGAATAGTATTTGATTTAACTAGCCCACTTGATTCAAAGAAATATTATAGTTTAGATGAGAATAATAAACTAATCATCAAGCTTAATAGCAAAATAATAACCAAAAAAATCGAGACTCCAAAACCTGAAGTTAAAAAACCAGTAGCTGCGAAAAAACAAGAAATTGTCAAAAAGCCAGCTCAAGCAAAAATCCCAGAACCCAAAAAAATCCCTAAAAAAGATATAGTAATCGTAATTGATCCTGGTCATGGAGGAACTGATCCTGGAGCTATTGGTTCTAAAGGCACTTTAGAAAAAAATGTCACTCTTGCTTATGCGCTTGAATTAAAAAAATATTTAGAGACTAAATTTGGCTATCAAGTAGTACTTACTCGTTATGGGGATTATTTTGTCTCCCTAGATGATAGAGTTGAAAAAGCCAAGAATGTTAAAGCAGAAATATTCCTATCGCTTCATGCTGACTCTTATACTGATCACAAGACCAGAGGCATGTCAATTTACACCATTTCAGATAAAGCATCAGATCAAGAAGATAAAAACCTACTGAATAAAAAAACCCATATCAGCAATATAAATTTACATAATCAAGATAAAGATGTCGCCCATATGTTGGTTGATCTAACTCGCAGAAAAAATAAAAATAATTCTAAAGAACTATCTAAAAACATCCTGATGGAAGTTGGAAATAAAAACATCATACTACAAAAAGAACCTTTGAAACTTGCAGGTTTTAAAGTATTAAAAGATGCGGAAATCGCAAGCATTATGATTGAACTTGGCTATCTTTCAAACCAAGAAGAAGAAAAACTCCTAAACCAAGTACAAAATAAATCCAAAACCGCCTCTGCCATTGGCACAGCTATTGGTAATTATTTTTCTAAGAAAAACTAGCCTTTATAGTATATTTACACTTGCAATGTAGCTTGCAAAATATTAAGAACGACTTAATTGTGTAATAATTACAAAGGTACAGAATGTCAGGCATAGCAAAAGAAGTTACAAACCTAATTACTAGTATTACAAAGAATACAATAACGTTGATAGAAGATAATACTGGCATAACTTTAGCTCACATGATAGGCGTTGGAGCTGCTACATATCCAGAATTCGGATTTATTATCTTATTTGGAACATCTTTAGCCTGTAAAGATCCAGATATTTGCAGTGAAAAAAACCATTATGATCTAGCCAATGGATATTTATTGGCTAATTCCTTTAATTATGCTATAGACCTCTGTAATAAAAAAGAATTAATTTTTGGGATTGTGGTATATGGTGCTAGCAATTTTATAAATGATCATTTCACCCCTTAAATCGATCATCACGCACTCTGAAAATTATTTTATTATCCCCAAACACAAGCTTTCTTCCTCGTAATATTTTGTAACAAAGCGTGATTTGCATTTTTCCAATATATGTACATACTGTAATATATAAGAATATGTTTTATTACAGGAGAGAAGGTTTGTCATATAGTTTGCAATGTACCATTAATGATAAAGTAAGTGCTTGTGGCGTGGGTTTACATAGTGGTGAGAATACAACCATTAATCTACTACCTGCAAAAGCAAATACAGGTATAATATTTAGACGAATCGACATTGCAGATAAAGCTAAAAGAGAAATCAAAGCTGATTATAAAAATGTCAGTAATACAGTATTATGCACCACCATCTCCAATGAATATGGCGTTAGTGTCTCCACGATAGAGCATATTATGGCAGCTCTTTGGGGTTGTGGGATCGATAATATAATTATTGAGTTAGATCAGCAAGAATTACCAATTATGGATGGCAGTGCTGAGCCTTTTGTGTTTTTAATAGAATGTGCCGGAATTAAAGAATTATCCGCGCCTAGAAAAATCATCGAAATTTTAAAAGAAATCACAGTAACAGAAGGGGATGCTAGCTTAACTGTTGCTCCTTCTAGTGAATTTGAAATAACATTAGATATTGATTTTGAAAATAAAGTAATCGCAAAACAAACTAGTGTTTTTGATGCTAACTCTCTGTCATTTAAATTAGACTTAGCCAGAGCCAGAACTTTCGGGTTAGTAAAAGACGTAGAATATTTACGCTCAATTGGCCTCGCCAAAGGCGCCTCTCTTGATAATGCTATTGCTGTTAGTGAAGATTCAGTATTAAACGAACATGGTCTTCGTTATAATGATGAGTTTTCAAAACATAAGATCCTTGATTCAATTGGAGATTTTTATCTAGCTGGAGGATTCATCCAAGGAAAATTCCATGCAAATAAATCAGGACATGCACTCAACAACAAACTACTTCATAAGATATTTGCTACAAAAGATGCATTTCGTGTCGTTGATAATAGCTTAGAACAATTGATAATTATCAATAATTCTACTAGCAACACTAGCTATCAACCTTATACTATTTATTAATTATAAGCCAGAAAATAGCTTATCATAAATATTTTCTTTATTAAAAATTTTTAAATATCATAATGCAAAATGCTACAAAAACAGAGTTAATTTTTATAATAAATCATAATAAAGGCTTCACGCTAATAGAACTTTCTATTGTGATGGTGATTATTGGTTTAATTATTGGTGGTATATTAACTGGAAGAGAATTAATCTTTGCCGCTAATAATAAGGCAATAATTACTCAAGTTACAAATTACAAAACAGCTGTACAAACATTTCAAATGAAATATCAGGCATTACCTGGGGACATGGTAAATGCTTCCAGATTTATTGCTCAACCAAGTACATATGTTGTAAATTGCTTTGACGGCAATGGCGATGGCTTGATCTTATATACTTATAGTGGAACTCCTACCACATTAAGTAATTTAGGCCATGGCATAGATACTTTATTATCAGGTTTTACAACTAGCTGTACATTAGAACTCGCAAATTTTTGGGGACATATGTATTTAATAGGATTAATACCCTCATTAAACTCACCCTGGCAAGATGGATCTCAAGTTTATCCTGGCGCTGATTTTCCCTATATTAATGGAAGCAACTCAATGGGCATCGTAGCTTATGGCAATTTAAGTGATGTAAAAAATCATCTTAGGTTAGGGTTGTTTTCTTTTTCTCCAGATAGCGGCATGGGAGCTATAAATAGCAATTATTTCTCTCCTAATGCAGCAATGTATATTGATAATAAATTAGATGATGGCATGCCTTTATCTGGGACTGTTTATACTACCGGTAATAATGGCGGAATGGATACTAAACCTACTTATAATAATAGTGGTAGTATTAGTAGCAGCAAACTCACAGGGTGCACAGTTGGCACAAGTTATGCCAATGCTATTACTATTAATAAATATAATACGGCAGCTTCCAATAATTCTCCACAATGTCAACTTGATATGCCAATACAATAACTAAAAACACTATATCACCAAATATTTATAAGGACTTTAGAAGCTAATTTTTTATCAGTCTAATAAAACAGACTAAATTCTAGAAATGAAGAAAATACATTTTTCTAACTAACCATTTGATAATTATCAATAATACCGATGCTAGTAACACTAGTTATCAACCTTATGCAACTTCTTAACCAAGATCATAAAAGGAGAGGATCCTCAATCTTCTCCCGAGTAGAAAGAGGTAAAAAAACCCCTGCTCATCCTATACAACCACAATACTATAATCGATATATAAGTCTCTAAGACCAAGATCATACCAACTCATATGAACTTAATTAATTAAAATGTCGCTGAAATCTAGTTTTTCTACATAGACCATATCTATCTCTGATTTTAAGGAAGATTTATTATCGTGATTATATTTTTCAAGATAAGGGACTATAACCTCCTGGACTAGTCTTTGATTATCAGGGACAACCTCCGTAAGACACATAACTATACAACTACATCCATAATCAGGCTGTAAATCAAGAGGAGATACAGCCCGAATTTCTTCTTCAACATCATTATCAATAGGAAATATTTTATTAGAAACCTTACTACATTTTTTTATTTTTCGTCCAGTTAAGCATTGCTCTGGATTTGCTTCATCCTTAGGAGATGAGTCATTATTATACTCTAATAATGATGTTAAGATTGATGAATAATATTGACCAAAATATCTTAAAAATTCTATTTGTGAATTATCATCAATGGCGTATTTAGAGTAATGTTCTTTAATATATGCCATTGATATATCAGCATCTTGAATGTTATTTATCGCCATATGGGCAGCTGCAAGCACAGTCCCAGTTCTGCCCAAACCACCCTCACAATGAACTAAAACATACACCCCACTTTCTAGGCTAAACTTAATATGCCCGACAATTGAATTCATTGTCTCTAGAGTTGGAACCGACAAATTATCAATTGCTATAGCAACTCCTTCTAATTCTGTGATATAAATTCCTTGAAAATGCTTCTCCCATAAATATTTCGTCAAAGGATTTGGTATAGTTGTCAGATTGTAAATAATTTTGACCCCAGAATTATAAATATGATCTAAATTCGAAAGCAATCTTTCTGGAACCCCTGCTTCTTGAGGTGATTTTCCATCTTTAAGTGAGTTGATTATTTCTTCCATATTATCGGGAAGTGCGTAACCTCCAGGCTGGGCAGATCCTGCTATTTTTGCAAGACACTCTTGTAATTCTATTAATTTAAAATTCATAGGGGGTCTAGGCGGTCTAATTTTCACAATAATTACTCCTTAATCTATAAAAAGCCATGATCTTATTTATACCAAATACCGTAAATAATTACGCATATCATCATTTTATTTTTTGGAATTTGGTATTATTTACAAAATTTGTTTAGATTGAATATAATCCAATTGGGGATAA
>JYHA01000005.1 GCA_000970895.1 Candidatus Arcanibacter lacustris | reverse complement strand
TTGGTTAGAATAAGATTGTTCGAAGCTAAAATGGTAATTTTTCTTTGTTTTTTTAGAGATTGCAAGGAATTAACATCTGGTAAATCATGGATGTAATATAGTATAAAAGCAGCGGTAATAGTGCCAAGCCATAAAAATAAAATTGCACCCCACTTTAACAAGAGCTTTAAGATCCTTATGGATAATTTATTATTATGGTTGCGCAAGGGGAGTTTATGTTTATAATGAGGAGCAGTAATTTTATGATCTTGTTTTGTTTGTTTTTTTTTACGATAATTAGACATAAATGTTTTTAATATATAAATTAATGATTACATGCAAGAAATTGAGTTTAATAATTTAGCGCAAATAGAATTATCCAAATTGTATGAGTTGTTAGTTGGTACATCTAAATATAGCGATCTAGATACGGAACTAACTGATGGTATTGTTTATATAACATTACCAACTGATAGACAATATGTTATTAACAAACATTATCCTTCAAAACAAATTTGGCTATCCTCACCAATTAGTGGTGCTAGCTATTATAGTTATGATTTACTCCAAGATAAATTCATTAATAAAGATAATCAAGCCCTTATTGAAAAAATATTAATAGAGATATCTGTCTATGAGTAATCA
>JYHA01000004.1 GCA_000970895.1 Candidatus Arcanibacter lacustris | reverse complement strand
AGATTATCGCTACATGTTTTGGATTAGTCATAATTATTTATTACCACATGTTTTTTAAATGACGAGGGCGCCACCCATCAAATATAATTAGATCAAATCTCAAATTAAAGCCCTCATAACGTTTTTTCTGCATTATAAACAACTTAGCTGCAGATTCTATTCTTATTTTTTGTCTGTGTGATAAAACTATCATTGACTCATCAAATTTTTTGCGAGCCTTGACTTCGAAGAAAACTAAATTATCTCCTTTGCTTGCGATAATATCAATTTCACCTAAAGGATTTTTATATCTTCTAGTAACTATATTATAGCCTTTTAAAAATAAAATAATACAAGCTATATATTCCGCTAATATACCATAATAATAATTCTTGGTTTTCTTTTGCATGTTTAGCAATTATTTTTGATTTTTTGCTATAAAGAAATAAGGTTTGATTCCTAGAGCTTCGGCCTTTTGTTGATATTTTGTTTTGATCCAATTATCAGGTTCGGACTGACATTCTTCAAAGGTTTTTTTAAGCTCAAAAAATTCATTATCTTTGAGAAATTCATATATCCAACTAGCATAATCTAAGTGATCTGTTGCTATTATTAACTCTGCATTTTTCTTTAGTTTTTTTGCAAATAAAGCTAATGTCTCGTGAGTCACTAAACGTCTTTTATGATGTTTTGCTTTAGGCCAAGGATCTGGAAATAATAGATAGACTTTGCTTAAGAAATCATCTTCCATAGTTGATAGTAAATCTCTTGCATCTTCTGTGTAGATGGCAATATTATTGATACTATCGCATTTTATGATATTTAGTAAATGTACCACCCCATTAATATATGGCTCGCAGCCAATATAAAAATTATCTGCTGATCTTTTGGCGATATTGGCCAAATGGCAACCATTGCCAAAGCCAATTTCCAGGCAATATTCCTTCGCCTTTGGCATGTTTTTAACATCTACAGAAAGAGATGGTAGTAATGTTGTAAGTAGTTGTTCCTGAGTATCAGTAAGGGACCTTCCTCTTCTTCTGCCAAAACTCTGAATGGACCTCTCCTCAAACCCTACTTCTGCTGGTAATTTATCGGTCGATTCGGTGCTCAAATCCTCACGTACCTTAAAGTACGCTGCGGTTTTGCGCTCCGAGTCTCCCTCAAATTCCCTACCAGAGGCGGGTTTTAGGAGGGGTCTAATCTTATTATCTTCCATTCTTTATCCTAATCATTAAAGCAACCGCAACAGCTAAAGTTGACACCCCAACTACAATAGCAGTTAACATTAAAACATGCGGTAGGGGGTTTGCTATGTCTGCTGACTTTATATAAGCCATTGCAATAAAAAACAACCAAATAGCATTTTGTAATATGGTAAGTGCAATGATTTTCTTGAAATTGCTTTTGCTAGTAGATACTACATAGAGACTTATAATCATCATGCTAAATATTACAATATAACTAATCATGTGCAACCATAATATAAATAGCAGAAATAGCAGAAAATACAGTAAAAGCAACGCCAATCTCAATTATACAAATTCCAAGCCCCTGACCTAGATAACCATAATCTAAAAATGATTTTCCATTTATCATCGAGAACATCCCTACTGAAAAATAGATCGTCACTCCAAGAGCGGCAATTTTTTTTAAGAGATTTATAGGTAGAATTTTGTTATATGCGATAGAATATAGGATCATACCAGATGCTAAAATCAATCCAGATTGAAAGCCCCCACCAATAGCATCTTCTGCTTGAATTTGGATATATATCGCAAAGCTGATAATAATTGGGCTTAGAATTTTTAAAATATTTTTTAAGATCATGATTTTTTCAATATATTTAGAACGCCAATAGCAGAGAGCATGATAACAATCGTCTCTCCCATAGTGTCATATCCACGGTAGCTGGCAAGTATTGCAGATACTACTGAATTAATTCCAGTATCTATTTTAGTATTGGCTAAATAGTAATTACTCACATGGTGGTGGATGGGATTGGCCATTGAGCCAAATTCAGGTAATTCGAGTATTAAATAAAGAGCTCCTAGTAGAATAATAGCTAAAGGAATTATATGTATAAAATTTATACTGCTATTTTCTTGATCGGGATTGGTTTTTTTATAAGCTGTAAATAATAATATAGTACTAACGCAAGCTCCTACTGCTACTTCGGTAATTGCTACATCTGGTGCTCTAAATATTAGATAAATAACTGTAATTATTAGGCTGAATACTGCTGTCATTGGAATGATAAGTAAAAAATCATTGCTAAATAAAATTACAAATGAGCAAATTAAAAGCAGGATCATCAATATATTATAGGCATTTTCTAGATTAATCATTTTTGCTTGCCCCTGATAAAATAGCGAGTTTTGCAAGTAGGTGAGTATTAGTAGGTGATGTAAGTAATATAATAATAATTAGCAGAAAAATTTTAGCACTAAATAAAGTAAGTCCATCGCGTGCTATTAAGCCAAATAATATAAGTAACAATCCTCCGTTGTCTCCAACTGAAGCTGCATGGAGTTGAGAAAAGAAATTCTTATACTTCAAACAGCCAAAAGCGCCTATGAGTATTAAAATACTTCCCAGTAGAATTAAGATATTGCCTACTATGTCCATCTTACTTACCTTGTTTGGTTTTTAGTAAAAATCCAGTAACCGCAAAACTCACAAGTCCATAGATAATCGCTAAATCTAGATAGTTTTTATCAAAAATATAAGCAATGATGGAGATAAGTGCAATTGCGTAACTAGTGAAGCAATTAACGCACATGATGCGGCTTGCAAATTCTTTTGAGGAGACTAGGCAAATCAGCATCAATATCATCGCTATGATAATAATAAAAATCGAATAATTAATCATAATAACCTATCTTTTTGACAAAGCTATAGCTTCGTCTCTGCCTCTTACTGCTAATTTATCAGCAATCTCATTGCCGACATTACCATTATGAGCCTTGACCCAATGCCAATTAATCTGATGGTCTTTTACTAGATGGTCGAGTTCTTGCCATAATTCTAAGTTTTTAATCTCGCCCTTGGTTGATTTTTTCCACCCCTTAGCCTTCCAGGAAATTATCCATTTAGTGATACCATCTCTAACATAAACACTATCAGTATATAATTCTATTTGGCAAGGATTTTTTAAGGATTTCAATGCATTAATGGCAGCAAGCAGCTCCATTTTATTGTTGGTAGTGTCTGTATCAAGGCCATAGATTTCTTTGGTTGCGTCCCCACAAATCAACAACGCCCCCCAGCCACCAGGACCAGGATTGCCACTACATGCGCCATCTGTATAGATTTCTACAATTTTTTTCATGTGTAATTATATATCATGAATATTGGTAAGATTAAAGTGGTATTAGTTGCTAAATAATTCAATCAGGATAAGAGGAAAGAATGGGCAAAAGATGTTATCATGATTCACCTTAGTAGCACTGCGTCCCCTCCACTAATATCAAATATCTTTGAAGGGCGTGCTGAATCTGACTTTCCTTCTGCTACATAATCAACTTGTTTTCTGATTATTTCAGGAATGAGAGCGCTATCCGTAATGGATTCTTCTCCTGAGAGATTGACACTTGTTGCTACAATCGGTGAGTTGATTGCATTAATTATTGATATAGCTACAGGATGGGTAGTGATTCTAACTCCAATTGTATTATTTTCAGCTGCACATGAAAATTTTACATCTGGTTTCAATTTGCAGATTAATGTGATAGAGCCTGCGCTGTGTTCTGATAATAACTTATGTCCTACTTCATTTAAGATAGCTATTTGCTCGAGTTGTTCTATCGATGATACAAGAAGAGCGAGTGGTTTGTTACGTTCTCTTTGTTTGATCTGATAGATCTTATCAATAGCTTCGTCAGAATAAGGTGAGCAGGCTAGTGCTAACACAGTATCTGTTGGGAAGATGACGATGCCATTATTTTTAATAATGTTTTTGATCTGGTCCATAATATTTATTGTTTCAATTTAATTAATAAGGTAATATAATTTAAATCAATTTTAGCAAAAGGTGTAGTTATGAGTGCAAAAGTCATTACAATAGCGCAACAAAAAGGCGGATCAGGTAAAACAACTATAGCTGCTCATTTGGCGGTGGCATTTAGTCAAGCTGGTAAGAATGTAGCGATAATAGATATAGACCCACAGCAAACTTTGACAATGTGGTATAATATTCGCCAAGAAAAGCTTGGTCAAGCATTAAATAATTTGAGTTTTGTAACGGGTTCTGGTTGGAGGGTAAGTAATGAGATTTCTAGGCTTAAAAATAATCATGATATAATTATTATAGATAGCCAGCCCCATACTGATACGGAAGCTAAAAGTGCTATTAGAGAAAGTGATTTGGTGATCATCCCAGTTCAGCCTAGCCCTGCAGATCTCTGGGCATCTGGCGCTACTATTTCTTTGGCTGAAAAAGAAAATAAAGATATAGCAATATTGCTCAATAGAATGAGTAGTAATTCAAAATTAGCCAGAGAGATTATGGAGGATGTCCCTTATTTGCTGGATAACACACTGGGAAATAGAGTGGCATTTGCATCATGTTTGATGGAAGG
>JYHA01000003.1 GCA_000970895.1 Candidatus Arcanibacter lacustris | reverse complement strand
GTCAGTAATATTCCATATAGAGGCCAGCATAGACGCTGATTGATTTCAGCTCTAAATTATGAACATAAGCTTTGAGATCAGGAATAGGAGATCTTTTTTTTAAATCTAGTATTAAATATACTACTCTTTGACCTGGTCCGTGGTAAGTAAATTTTCCTCCTCGACCACTATAATGAATAGGAAGAGCATGATCATTTAACAAATCAGATTTATCGGATGAACTACCACCACTTATCACTGGATGATGTTCTACAAACCACACTAACTCTCTCTCATTACCTGATATTACATCATTCACTCTTTTTTCCATAGATAAAAGAGCCACGTCGTAATCTAATAATTTACAATTTGTTTTAAATTCCATATTATTATCTATGATATAATAATTTCAGCAACATTAGCAAATAAAAAAGTGAATTAGATGATAGAATTAAACGAATATGAAAAACGTAAAGTTGGAGTATTAGGCCTAGGTAAAACAGGAATATCAGTTATTAGATCATTAAATTGTGCCAAAGTTATCGCTTGGGATGACAATAGTAATTTAAGATCCGAATTAATCAATAATGAAGATCCTTTTTTTGTTTCATTAAATTTAGCTGAAATCATAACTGATCCATTATTAAAACTATGGGAAGAAATTGAATTTTTAGTAGTGAGTCCTGGAATAAGAATAGAAGGTGACAACCTACATCCTTTGATAAAATTAGCAAAATCACTCAATAAGAAAATTATTTGTGATATAGATTTATTATTTAGTCATTGCCCTAAATCAATTTACGTAGGTATTACAGGTACCAATGGCAAATCAACTACTACTAAATTAATTGGTCATATATTATCTAAAAATCATGTAAGATCTCAAGTTGGTGGCAATATAGGAATCGCTGCTCTTGAGTTAGAACCATTAGCTATTGATGGTACTTATGTATTGGAACTTTCTTCATATCAACTTGATTTAATTGATAAAATCCATTTTAGTATTGCTATATTACTTAATATAACAAAAGATCATATAGAACATCACGGTTCATTTGAAGAATATATCAAGGCCAAAGAAAAAATATTTAAAAATCAGAATCAAAATGATATTGCAATAATAGGTATTGATACTCCAGAGGGAGCTAAAATTTACAGACATCTTCAAAAACAATCCGGGGCTAAAATAATTCCTATCTCCACAGATAAAATTTTAGAATATGGGGTTAGTGTGGTTGAAGGATTTATTCATTATAATGTTGGTGATGAATCTATAAGTTTAAAATTTGATAATATAGCTTCCTTACCAGGAAAACATAATGGTGAAAATATTGCAGCTGCTTTTGCAACTGCAATGAGCTACCACATAAACCCTAAAAAAATCCTAGCATCTATAATCGATTTTCCTGGTATTGAACATAGAATTGAATATGTAGCAACAATAGATAACATCAAATTCATCAATGATAGCAAAGCTACTAATTATGAATCTACCACCAAGGCACTAGCTATTTTTGATAATATTTATCTAATAGCAGGAGGAATAGCTAAAGAAGGCGACATTAATCAGTTAGTAGAGTATCTTCCTAAAATAAAACATATGTTTTTAATAGGAGAGTCTCAAGATTTGTTTGCAAAGTTTGCAACAAAACATAATGTGCCTCATAGTAAATGTAAAAATTTGGAAAAAGCAGTGAATATGGCTTTCAAATTAGCAGCAGAAAATAAAGAGGAAGATGTAATATTACTCTCTCCTGCCTGCTCTTCTCTGGATCAATGGAAAAATTTTGAAGAAAGAGGTAAGGCATTTTGTAATTATGTTAAAAATCTATCCAAATAACAAAAGCCCATTACTCAGCAATCCTCAAACAATAAAATTATTTGATGCTTTTGGGGGAAGTTCAGATAATGTAAGATTGATTGGTGGATGCGTAAGGGACTTATTGCTAAATAAAGAAAATTTTTCTGATATTGATGTTGCAACAAGCTTTACCCCCGATCAAGTAATGTCGTTGCTTGATCGGAATAAAATCAAAACAATAGCAACTGGACTTAAACATGGAACTATCACAGCTATCATTGATAATAGTAGCTTTGAGATAACTACTCTTAGAAGAGACATATCATGCGATGGGCGTCATGCTGAAGTTGAATATAGTAATGATTGGCAAGAAGATGCTGCTAGAAGAGATTTCACTATCAATGCTATGAGTCTTGACCTAGATGGCAATATCTATGATTATTTTGGTGGAATGGATGATTTAAATAATCGCACTATCAGATTTGTAGGAAATGCAAAAAATAGAGTTAAGGAAGATTTTTTAAGAATACTTCGTTATTTTAGATTCTCTGCTCACTATAGTAATGAAGTTTTTGACGAAGAAGCAATTACCGCATGCAAAGAAGGTGCTAAGGACATTGATCTTTTATCAGGAGAGCGCATATCTCAGGAAATGCTCAAATTACTTGGGGCTAAAGACCCCCATCCTGCTTTAGATAAAATGCAACAATACCAAATATTGCCTCATATTTTTTCTAATATAGAAATTAATCTAGATATTTTGAAACAAGTTATTAGCAATGAAAACATTCTATCAGAAAATATAAAACCAAGAAGAAGATTACTTGCTCTATTATATCATGCAAATTCCGATCAATTAGCTATATTTGCTAAAAGATGGAAAATATCAAGCGATCTTTATCATTATTTAAAAGATATTTTATATATCGATAAAAAAACACTACATAAACAACTGATAATTGATTTGGGAAAAGATAAAACTATTGATTATTTGATCTTAAATTCATCACAAGCAATAAATGATATTTACAATTTCATCAAAAATTGGGATATTCCAATCTTCCCCTTAAAAGGTGAGGACTTAATTAAGATAAATATAGAACCTGGGAAAAAAATGGGCCAATTACTTGATGTGGCAAAAAAACATTGGCAAGATACTGATTATACTACAAACAAACAAGAATTAATAGAATTTATACAAAAATTATTATGATAAAAAGATACCATTTATATTTAGCAAATTCACTGATTATACCACTTTTGACTATCGCCATTACTATTACTACCATCATATGGCTTAGTCAGGCTACTAGAATTATCTCATCTATTGCGGCTAGTGGCTCTGGTATTTTGAATTTCATTGAATTATCTTCGCTTTTAATACCTTCATTAATGGCAATTATTATACCTATTGCAAATTTCATTGCTGTTTTATACGTCTATCATAAGCTATTGATCGATAGTGAATTAGTATCTCTAGAGGCTGCAGGAATTAGTCGCTTTCAATTATCACTACCTGCTATTAATATTTCCATTATTACAGCTATTATTTGTTATGCTATATCATTATATTTAGTTCCTATTGCTAACGCTAAGTTTAAAGATGATTTATTCTTATATAGAAATAATTTTTCTTCCATATATCTAGAAGAAGAAGTATTTAATACTAATATAAATAATATCACAATCTATATTGATGAACGAACTGAAGATGGTGATTTAAAAGGTATTCTAGTTAATGATGAGCGGGATCCTTTTCATAGAGTTACAATGCTTGCTAATAGCGGAAAATTATCCAAAATCAATGACGTGACAAGGTTTGAGTTATTCAACGGTAGTAGACAAGAAATTGATAAAAATGGGCAGTTAGCTATACTTTATTTTGATCATTTCAATTATGATTTATCTCTTGCAAATAATAAACATATGATACGTCATTTAGAGTTACAAGAAATGGATTTAAAAACACTAATTAACAGCAAGAATTCATCAGATAAATTAAATGGTAAAA
>JYHA01000002.1 GCA_000970895.1 Candidatus Arcanibacter lacustris | reverse complement strand
AGCAGCAATAATAGATGGATAAATCTTGATCATAAAGAGCCAACCTTGTTTAGTGATAATAATTCAGATTCATCAAGTTTCTTTGTTAGATCTTCATTTTCACGATCAAATATACAAATTACTTTAGTGCCATGATCTTTTTTAGTATTAATAGATACAGTGCCGTGATGAAGTTCTACAAAGCTTTTAACTACTGATAAACCAAGCCCAGCTCCAGACTTATCAATTTTTTCTGAGCTACTTTTTTGGAATTTATCAAAGACTAATTTTTGCTCTTCTTCTATGATGCCAATACCGGTATCTTCGATAGATATTTCTACTTTCCCTGGTTCTGGTTCGTTAATAGCTAAGATTATTTTACCATTTTCTTTATTGAATTTGATGGCGTTGCTTAAGAGCTTTAATACTACTTGTTTAATTCGTTTTTCATCCCCAACTACAAGGCCAAAATAAGGAACTGCATCAAAAATTAGTTCTATTTTTTTATCTTCAATACGTTTTGTAACGATAGGTAATATCGCAGAAATAGCCTGATATATGTCAAAGCGAGATAATTCTAATTTTAAGTAACCAGCTTCTAAAGATGTGAGATCTAAAACATCATTAACCAGATTCATTAAATATTGAGATGATTGTGTGATGTCATAAATATATTCTCCTTGTTTTGGATTTAATCTACCAAAACATTCCTTACTTAATACTTCTGAGAATCCTAAGATTGAGGTGAGGGGAGATCTTAATTCATAAGAAATATTAGCTAAGAATTCGGTTTTCGTCCGATCTGCATCATATAAAGCTTGGTTTCTCTCCATTAGAGATCTCTCTAATAATACTGCATTAGTTATATCTAAATATGTGATTAATGATGCGCCATCAGGAAGTGGTACCCCAACAACTTTAATAGTGGTTTGATCAATTTTTTCGATAATTAATTCAAATTGTTGGCGGTTTGAAATGATGTTAAGTAAATTTGATTTATATATCTCCCACATCTCATCCCTAAATAGAGATTTATTGTAATTTAAGATTTCATTAATATGGAGTTCTTTATTTAAAGTATCTGAATTTAGATTCCATAATTTGCAATAATTTGGATTATAAAGTTTTAATTTACCATTAGCTCCAAATACCACAATAGATTCTTGTAATTGATCTAAAGTTGCTTTCTGAACTGCAATCAAAGTATTATAAGATCTCTCTAATGTTAAGTGATCTGTCATATCCTCATAAGCAAATAACAAGCCACCAAGAGCATGGGCAATTACTAATACTCTGAGGGCTGTTCCATCTGGTAGATAGAAAAATTCGTTATGAGGAGTGAGTAGTTCAGTAAAAAGCTTTAAGTGATTTTTTTTGAACTCAAGGAAATTAGCTTGTTCTGGTAATTTTCTTTTTTCACGTAATTCTTCTAGAATTTGGCTATAAGTTGGGTGAGTGCCAAGCCATCTTTCATCAAGATCCCATAATTTAATAAAGGCTTGATTGAAAAACTTAATCCT
Source organism: Candidatus Arcanibacter lacustris (assembly GCA_000970895.1). Lineage (GTDB taxonomy): Bacteria > Pseudomonadota > Alphaproteobacteria > Rickettsiales > Arcanibacteraceae > Arcanibacter > Arcanibacter lacustris. The sequence goes on along the minus strand of JYHA01000002.1, from coordinate 158 downwards.
AGTATCTGAAGAAAATATCGCCATAGCACTTGCAGAGCTTTCTAAAAATTCTGATTGAGCTAATATATATTGCTCAAGCTCATGTCTAATTTTTTCTTTAGCACTAATGTCAATACCATATCCAATGGTTTTTCCGGATTCGAAAGGAATTTCAGTTA
>JYHA01000001.1 GCA_000970895.1 Candidatus Arcanibacter lacustris | reverse complement strand
ACTAGTATGGCCCGGGGGATCCGTATACGTTTCTAATTTGTAGTTAACGGTTGGATACCACTTTGAGGCATGTAATATGGTACTGAGCTTCGGCACAGGGCTCAAATTGCATCATTAAATGTCTCCGATGTGGCTATATGTCATGGATAAAGGCAGCCCCCTATATCTTTTTTTGTGGCAGCATGGGTCCATCAAAGCAATTATTCAGGGTCTTAATGACCTCCACAGCTCTAAACGTAATTCATCTGGCTTTGCCTGTACTTACTTCCTCCATGAAAAAAAGTGTTGATAATGCTCATAATGCTGCCCAGCAATTTCCTCCCTTCTCAAGACTATTCTGGCTTCCTGGGTACTTAAAAACAGGGCTTAGAGTATGGCTGCTGACAAAATTGCACTCTAAACGCTAGCTTAGGTCTTCTGCGGCCGCGATATCCTGCAGATGCATCCAGTAC